>JAPLHP010000019.1 GCA_026389585.1 Chloroflexota bacterium
AGCTGGACCCCCGTATGGTGACATCTTTCATGATTCAACAGGCCACCGTTGGGTTACCTTCTTAAATGAGTTGACACGGCGGGAATCCAGGTGCCCATGAGCTACGAGCTATCAGCTACGAGCCATGAGCTATCAACTATCCTTCTGCAGAAGGATGACCTGACCATGTCATTCCCGCGAAGCTTGTCCTCGTGAAAACGGGGAGCGGGAATCCAGGGTCGTAGGGGTGGTTCGCGAACCGCCCGCCGTGTCATTGCGAGAAGTCCTTCCGCAGAAGGACGACGAAGCAATCTCTGCCATGAGCCATGAACTATGAGCCATCAGCTATCCTTCGTGCCTCTTTGGAGGAAATTGTTTGTCAATCTCACGGGGCCTCCGCCAAGCCAAACCATCCTATAGCGGGACTCTGGGTACGTGATGCGCTGTTGTAGGATAGACGGTTGGTGGGATAGGTTGAGCAACAACGCAGGACTGGGTTTTCAGGCAGCTTGACCTACTACTCAGTCGCAGGAATGGGCATCATTCGCTTTATGGGGGTAGCCCCTTCGCCTTTGCTCAATATTGATATATTGCCCACTGTCAGGACGGCAGGCTTTCAGGTGTCATTCAGGTCATTGATGTCACTCATCTCATTCATGTCATTTATCTCACTCGTGTCATTCAGGTCATTGATGTCATTCTGAGCATAGCAAAGAATCTCGACTGCTGTGCCGACTCCTACAACCAGGATGCTAGGAGCCTGTCCGAGTAATAGGCTGGCCATGCCTAGAAGAAGTCAAAAATCAAGGTCGCCCACGCTCAGCATAGGTATTACTCGGACACACTCCTAGACGAGTTGTCGCAGCGTCAAGGCCAGTGTGGCTGACCAGCTAATTGCAGTTCGCGCGAGTTCGTGGACTAGCTCGACTCCAGGCCCCGTCAAGGTGATATTGGGATCCAGCGGTCCGCTAGCATTTGCGGGTACATTTACACAGTTGGCTAGATAGGCATCGGCACTAGCCAGAAAATCAGCGAGGAGGGCTATCAGAAGACTAGGAAACGACATGGGTCATGCTCCAGAGAACGACGCTAGAGAGATCGGCTATCCTTGCTGCGCCATTAGCGGTCAGAGTCGTGAGCGATTGAAAAAAACTTGCCCCACCTGGTTGCAACGATATCGTCACCGGCGTAGTGTTGTCTGAAATGTTTGCGACTTCCACCCAGCGTTCGAATAACGCGTGGCTCAGCATCAGTGTTTTCATAACCACATTACTAATAATATCATGTAGTGGCATGGATCAGAATCCTCGTTTATTGAATGAGATTCTATCACATCCCTTGGGCTGCGTGTCAACATATGTGTGGTAGTTCTAAGATAATGACACCCATCAATGGTTCCCACATCATAGGTTGACACGTTCTGGTCAGTCATGCTATTGTCCCAGGCATATTCCACTTCCACATGACTATAGCCACTGGTCATGAGGCCAAGGTAAGACTAATCATAAGAGTGGAGGAATTACTATCACTCGGACTGTCAAGCCGAAGCGAACAGCAATCAGCTGGAAGACTGAGGCACTCGTCCTCCTCTTGATGATTGCTGCCTTAGCAGTGGTAGGCGGCTACACCATAGCTGACAAGGTTTCTGCAGGCAAAAAGGAGACCCTGCCAGTTGTGATGTATCCAAACGAGGTCCTCCGAAACGTTGCCCAGCCTGTTGGGGACATAGGTGAGGAGGAAAGACAACTCGCCACGCTGATGGTAGACACGTTAGAGAAGACAGATGCCCATGGCCTATCAGCCCCTCAGGTTGGCGTATCACGGAGAATCATAGCCGTGAAACTCGGCAATGGTGTTACGTCGGGGTTCAAGATTGGCGTCATGGTTAACCCTGAAATCATTGCACGAGAAGGAAGTAGTGCCGACATCGAGTCCTGTCTCAGTCTTCCAAAAGGACGAAAGGTGGAGGTGACTCGAAGTGACCGGATAACGGTGAGATATCTTACTTTGAGCGGCGAAGAAGCCACGTTAGAGGTAACAGGCTCGGATGCCTGCATGGTTCAGCATGAAATTGACCATCTGGATGGGATTATCATCATAGACTACGCCAAGAAATTCAATCTTGATAGTAAGGTAGTGGTCGGGGCAATTGTCATCTATGCAGTTGCTCTCTCCGTGGCGTCTGGATTGTACATCTCCAACAGAATGAAAGAAAGAAAGGCGCGGTGAATTGATGGCTTCAGCGAAGGACGGCGTGGCTGCAGGCCCTCTGAAGGCCATGGTGATCCCAGTGAGGAGTGTCTACCGCTATGGCATAGACGTCAACAGCCATGACTTGGTTAAGGTCATGGCTATCTTGACGATGGTCATAGACCACACGGGCAAATTCTTCGTGGATGACAATGTCTGGTTCCGTCTGGTGGGCCGCATGGCAGCCGGACTCTTCTTCTTTCTAGTGGGATATTCAGGTTCATATAGATTCAAATTACAGATACTAGTTCTCGGCATTGCCCTGTGGACTATCGAAATTCTGACCAGTACCGCTCCTACCTTGTTTGAACGTATGCTGCCGGTGAACATATTAATCAGCTTCGTGCTGATAAAGGCAATTCTGGACAGGTTCGACCCAGCAGAAATGCGCACCGAATCCCTGTTGATTCTCCTGGGCATTCTGATGGTCTTGAGTCTTCCTACCTACCTCGTGTTGGAATATGGCACCCTCGGCCTCTCCTATGCAATAGGAGCGAGATTGCTACGCCAGCGCCATCCGCTCGGCCGTTCCTGGATTTGTGCCACAGTGGGCATTCATTTTCTCTTTGAGACGGTCGGGCTCCTCATATGGAATTCCGACGTGTCAGTACATGTGCTTCTCTTTGCTATTCCATTGCTCGGCATTCTGTTCACCGTGAATCTCGCCACATTCCTGAACTACAAATTTCGCACTTTTCGGGTTGAACCAAGGTGGATGAGGATGCTGTTAGTATATGTGTCCCGCTATTCTCTACAAATCTACTTTTTCCACCTTGCTGCCTTCATGATTGTCTACCGCATTATCTTGCGTTGACCGAGCGAACCGAAAGCAGTACGCCGCACTGTGCCAAAGCTGCTGCGCCCTCCTTTCTGTAGCGCGCCAAAAGCCTCCTCGTCTGGCGAACCGAAAGCCCCAGCACCCCAGCCGCCTCCCCGGCCCCCATCCACCCCACACCCATCTTGTTCAATACCATTAGCCTCTTCTGTTCCTTCCAGTTCAATGTCACCGTCTCCGTCATAGGGTGACATTTTCCCTGAGCACTTAACCCCTGTCATAATCGTAGAACATCCACAAATTTGTACATGCAATTTGATTGCTCACAAGGAATGTGTTACAATACTTCTTGCTTTCTGGTGGCTTGAGCGAGGTGGACCCACCCGTTCCCATCCCGAACACGGAAGTGAAACGCCTCAGCGCAGACGATACTGAGGGGGCAACTCCCTGGGAAAATATGTCGCTGCCAGAAGGCATTATTCTTTCTCAAGACCATATGTACTGCAGTCGATTGGTTGATGTCCCCACACAGATGATCCCTGGCGTAATGTGATCCATTTTAGGATTGCGAGCTGACCGAAGGGAATCACTCCTATCAGAACGCAGATCATTGCAATCCGGCTTGAGGTCACTGGTAGACAAAGTGCTTCTTGGACTGATGTAAAGAGGTGCTGCGGAAACCCTGCCAGGGATGCTTATTCAAGATCAGACCAGTTGAGCATACTGTGGGTTATTATGGCATGAGAGATTGCAGCTCTCACAAAAGCTTCTTGGGGATACCTTCCACTCGGTGCATTGGGCTGGCTAACCTGAATGGGAGATGCTTTGGTAGTCAATCTCAGCAGTGTTACAATTAACTAAGACGATGTCGATAGATTCTATTCTGGTCAAGGGAGCTCGGGAGCACAACCTGAAGAATATCGATGTGGTTATACCACGTGATAGGCTGGTGGTAATCACAGGGGTATCAGGTTCAGGCAAGAGTTCCCTGGCCTTTGACACCATCTATGCCGAAGGACAGCGCAAGTATGTGGAATCACTTTCTGCCTACGCACGCCAGTTCTTGGGACAGATGGAAAAACCGGACGTGGATTATATCGATGGCCTTTCGCCTGCCATATCCATCGACCAAAGAGGCCCATCGCGCAATCCGCGCTCCATAGTCGGGACAGTAACCGAAATCTATGACTACCTGAGGCTGCTGTTCGCCCGCGTCGGTCATCCTCACTGCCCCAAATGCGGACGCGAAATCGCCCAGCAAACGGTACAGCAGATCGTCGACTCAATTCTAGCCCTGCCCCTGAGCAGCCGCATCATGATTATGGCCCCCCTGGTGAGGGATCGCAAAGGCGAGCACCAGGCAATTTTTGAAGATTTGCGGAAGGCAGGATATGTACGGGTAAGAGTCGATGGGCGCATGTATGACCTGTCTGAGGAATTCCAGCTCGACAAAAACAAGAAGCATTTAATTGAGGCTGTGATCGATCGTTTGATTATTGAAGAGGCAACGGACGTCAGCCGCGTTGCCGATTCGGTGGAAACCGCTCTGAAGTTGGGTGCGGGAGTGGTGCTTATCTCTATAGCTGATGGAGACGAACTGCTGTTTTCCGAGCACTTTGCCTGTGTTCATTGTGGGATCAGCGTGGGAGAGATTGCCCCTCGAACTTTCAGCTTCAACAGTCCCCATGGGGCCTGTCCTGACTGCACCGGTTTGGGCCATAAGCTGGAAATCGATCCTGAACTGGTCATTCCGGATAAGAGTTTTAGTCTGGCTGAGGGCGCTATTCGGCCCTGGGCACGGGCAGGTTCCATGAGCAGTTGGTATGAAGATATGGTGGAGACAGTGGCCCGGCGCCATGGTCTCTCCACTGACGTACCAGTCGAAGAACTCTCACAGGAACAACTGAACATTATCCTCTACGGCAACGAGGATGGGTCGAAGGCTGTGCACAGAGATCGCTACTGGAGAGCCAGTGACTATCACACGAGCTTCGAGGGGGTGATCCCTAACCTGGAGCGCCGTTACAGAGACACGGAATCTGACTATAGCCGCAGCGAGATCGAGCGCTACATGACTTCCTACCTTTGCCCTACATGCCAGGGGAAGCGGCTCAAACCGGAGTCGCTGGGCGTAACCATCGATGGAAAGAACATTATAGATGTGACCTCCATGTCGATTGCCGAAGCCCTTGAGTGGATACGATCCATCGGTGATGACAAGGCCAGTACTCCTAAGTTAAGTCCCCGTGAGTTTACCATTGCGCATCAAATACTGAAGGAGATTCGAGCGCGCCTGGGCTTTCTCATAGACATAGGTTTGGACTATCTCACGTTGGATCGACCTTCGGCTACCCTCAGTGGGGGCGAGTCTCAACGGATTCGTTTAGCTACTCAGATAGGGAGCGGGCTCATGGGGGTACTCTACATCTGTGATGAGCCTACGGTAGGCCTGCATGCTGCCGATAACCGCCGCTTGATTACCACATTGGAACGTCTGCGGGACCTGGGGAATACTGTGATCACCGTCGAGCACGACGAGGCGATGATGTTGGCTGCCGACTACATCATCGACATGGGGCCTGGTGCCGGTGAGCATGGTGGAGAAGTTGTTGCCGCCGGGACTATAGCAGACATCAAGTCTTGTCCCGACTCCATAACCGGTCAATATCTCAGCGGGAAGAAAGAGATACCCCTTCCCCTCAAACGCCGCAGCGGGTCAGGGAAAGAGATGGTTATCAAAGGAGCGCGGCATAATAACCTGAAGAATATTGACGTACATATCCCTCTGGGAATGCTCGTTTGTATTACCGGGGTATCAGGCAGCGGCAAGAGCACGCTTATTGAAGAGATACTTTACAAGAAGCTGGCTCAGATATTTTACAGAGCCAAGGACAGGCCGGGTGAATGCGATGAAATACTCGGGTTAGAGCAAATTGACAAAGTAATTGACATCGACCAGTCCCCCATTGGGCGGACTCCGAGAAGCAACGCGGCCACCTATACCACCACCTTCACCGCTATCCGCGAACTGTTCGCTCAAGTCCCTGAAGCAAGGATGCGGGGATACACCCCGGGTCGCTTCTCTTTCAATGTCAAAGGAGGGCGCTGTGAGGCTTGCCAGGGGCAGGGCTACACTCAGATCGAGATGCAGTTCCTTCCCAATGTCACTGTAGCCTGTGAGTTATGTAAAGGAAAACGCTACAATCGAGAGGCCCTGGAGGTCCGTTTCAAGGGTAAGAATATCGCCGAAGTGTTGGATATGAGTGTTGAGGAAGCCCTGGGATTCTTCGAGCATTTCCCCAGGGTAAAGCCTAAATTGCAGACACTCTACGATGTAGGCCTCGGTTATATGAGGATTGGCCAGCCAGCTACCACACTGTCCGGCGGGGAAGCTCAGCGAGTAAAACTAGCCTCTGAGCTCTCCAGAAGGTCTACAGGGAGGACCCTCTACATTCTGGATGAACCTACCACCGGTCTTTCTTTTCATGACGTGGCTGCTCTGTTAGCCGTGCTGCAAAGGCTGGTGGAAGGCGGCAATACGGTGATCATTATCGAACACCATCTGGATGTAATTAAGAACGCCGATTATATCATTGACCTCGGCCCTGGGGCTGGCGAAAAGGGTGGCTACATAGTAGCCACAGGAACACCTGAGGAGATAGCCCGGAATGACAGATGTCTCACCGGTCAGTATTTGCGGCCTCTGATAGAGAGGTCCGGTCAGAATATTGCCAGGCCTGCCCTGAGGTAGCACTCCAAAGGCGGACTAGTTGTACTTATTCATAGCTGCTGCCAATCCCTCCTTCAACAGGTAGGGTACAGCTTCGCCAACCTTGGCAATTGCCTCCTCAATCGCAGGCAATTCTGCGGGGCTGAAATCGCCGAGTACATAATCGGCAGCATCGGTATCTGTCACAGGACGACCTATGCCAACCCGAATTCGAACGAAGTCCCGGCTTCCCAATATGGCGATAACAGACACTATTCCTTTGTGTCCTCCTGACCCTCCATTAGAATAAAGGCGGACTTTGCCGACTGGCAGATCAAGATCATCGTGAATAATCACTATATCAGCAGGCGTGGCTTTGAATCTATGTACCAGTAGCTTTACAGATCCGCCGCTCAGGTTCATGAAGGTCCGCGGCTTGGCCAGAACCGCCTTTACACCCGCTATTTGACCCATACCATGTTGGGCCTGACAATTTCGCTGTCCCAGAGAGATGCCATGCGCTTTTGCCAGATAATTAATACAGCGAAACCCCACATTATGGCGATTGCGGGAATAGTCCTTCCCCGGATTGCCTAAACCGATAATCAGCTTCATGGACTCAGTTTATGCCTGAGACTCCCAGTTTGTCATCTTCAGGAACTCTTCTTCGGAGAGCACCGTGATGCCCAGGTTCCTGGCTTTATCTAACTTGGAACCTGGATCAGCGCCTGCTACTACATAAGTCGTCTTCTTTGTAACGCTCGAGCCTGTTGTGCCGCCCAGTGCTTTGATTCGGGCTTCTGCCTCTTCACGGGTGAGAGAATCCAACCTTCCAGTGAGCACAAACTCCTTCCCGACTAGGGGCATCCCACTAAGCTTTGCGGGTGCCTCTCCCTTCGGCTCGACTCCCGCCTTCCTCAATTTCTCGATTATGCGCCTGTTGTCTTCCTGTCTGAAGAAAGCCACAATGCTCCCAGCTATCTTGGGACCGATAGATGGAATACTGCGCAGCTCTTCCTCAGTAGCTTTGCCTAATTCATCAAGGCTCGGGAATCTGGATGCCAGAAGCGTGGCAGTCTCTGCACCCACCTGAGGTATGCCCAGGGCAAAGAGAACCTGTGCCAGAGACCGGCTTTTGCTCTTCTCAATTGAGTCTATTATATTGGAAGCGCTTTTCTCACCCATCCGCTCCAGCCCCAGCAGCTGCTCTTGAGCAAGACTGTAGATATCAGCCACATCCTTCACCAGCCCGCTTTGAAATAAGGCGGTACACAACTTCTCACCCACCCCCTCAATATCCATAGCACCCCGGCTGACAAAGTGTTTCAATCTCTCCAGGGCCTGAGCGGGGCAGGCAGCGTTGGTGCAGCGGTGCATGGCCTCATCCTCAATCTTTATCACTTCAGCCCCACAGGCAGGGCAGCGGGATGGCATGGAGAACATCTTCTCGTTCCCCGTGCGCTTGCTGACGACAGGCCCAACAATCTCAGGAATAACCTCACCGGCACGTTGAATAATCACTGTGTCTCCTATCCGGACATCCTTACGCCTGATGTCGTCTTCGTTGTGCAATGCCGCACGGCTTATCGTCACACCGCCTACAGAAATGGGCTTCAAGATTGCATAAGGATTGAGGCTGCCTGTCCTTCCCACATTGATACCGATGTCCTCTAGAACTGTGGTAGCCTGGGTAGCACGGAACTTGTAGGCAATGGCCCATCTTGGCTCGTGTGCTGCAAAACCGAGCCTCTCCTGCATCTCAATCGAGTTCACCTTGGCCACAATACCATCAGCATCATAGGGCAGGCTCTCCCTTTTCTCCTCCCACTCCCGATGATACGCTTCTACTTGCTCAATGCTCCTGCACAGCCTGTTGTGAGCATTCACCTTGAACCCCAGGTGTTTCAGGTACTCCATTCGTTCCCAATGTGTATCAGGCACACTCTTGCCCTCGGCATATCCCAGCGCATAGACATAGATATCGAGCGGACGTTGTGCCGTGATGCGGGGATCAAGCTGGCGCACCGAACCGGCGCCGGCGTTCCTGGGGTTAGCGAAGAGAGGCAGTCCTTCCCTGGCTCTTTCCTCGTTCAACTTCTTGAAACCAGCCTTGGGGAAATACACCTCCCCCCTCACCTCGAACCTGGGTGGGGCGTCTCTAGGAACGGAGAGCGGGATGCTCTTAATGGTCCTCAGGTTTTGAGTCACATCCTCACCGCGGTAGCCATCGCCGCGGGTAGCTCCGGTGACGAGTCTTCCGTCAACATAGGTCAGAGCTATCGCCAGCCCATCCATCTTGATTTCGCAAACAAATTCTAAATCTTGGCTTTCTGTGAGGTTCAATATCCTCTTGTGCCATGCCAGCAATTCTTCGTGGGAAAAGACGTTGCCCAGACTCAACAGAGGCAGGCGATGCTCCACCACCCCAAACGCTTCTACCGGAGCTGCGCCTATCCGCTGTGTTGGCGAATCAGAAGTAACCAGTTCCGGATGTTCAGCCTCGATTTGCACGAGTTGATGCATCAACCCGTCATATTCAGCATCGCTTATCTCGGGGCTGTCCAGCACATAGTAGCGATGGTTGTGGTAGTTAATTAAGGCCCGGAGTTTCTCGACTTTTTGCTTTATATCGTCCAGTCCGTCCACAGCCTGTCATACCTCGAGCGAAGTCTATTTGTAAACCTTCGCCTAAGTATATCACTCACAGCCCTGCTGAATTCAAGGACAGGCAAGCTCGCCTGTCAACTGATTGGGTTAGGAAGCGCGTTGACCTGTCAGATTAGCAATGCTAAAATCCAGAGAGCGAATCTCTGTTGAGAAACCAGGACGCGGCCCAAGTTACCCCTTCCTGGTCGCTGATGTGGGGCTGTAGCTTAGTTGGGAGAGCGCCTCCCTTGCACGGAGGAGGTCGGGAGTTCGAGTCTCCCCAGCTCCACTTGCAAAAGTGTAGCAGAAGCTGGTAAATCACTTGCTGAGTGTTGGCGAAATGTGCCACTGTGAGTGACCCATCACCGTAATAAGACGAACCTCACCTTGGGTATAGAGGGCTCAGCCTGAACCTGGGGGCCTGCAAGGCCGCCAAATGACCCCAATTGGCCCCTCTGATAGCAGGGGTATGATTCTTTCTTACTCCCGAATCAAGCACCAGCACTTAGACATGTTCTAGGAGGGCTGAGGACACCCTGCAGCGTAGCGACAAGCAGCCGCGGCTGCCTAAGGGGACTGCCTGCGATTCCATCTAGTCAGGTCTTCTAGCCCTGAATGGTTGATACTTCGATCCCTTCGGAACTGACAGTGAGCGAAGTGTAGCTGCGTTTCGGCAGGCGAAGCGTCAAGTCGAAGCGGTCATCTAGCGTCACTTGAATCGTGTGTCCCCTATCGACGTCTTTGTTCAAGATCATGACGAAGTAGCTGTCTCCTTTATGCGTACCGTACACCTTGACTTTCAAATCATCATATGGAACAGTGCGACCAACCTCCAATATCTCCCCAGAGAACCTCTCGGCCAGCTGTTTGTGGACTGGGAAATTTGGGCCGAGATTTCCCTGACGGTCGAAGTATGCCTTGTGCTGGTTGACTGAGTCCCCAAACATGATCTTGGATATGTAGTCAAGCCCGAGTTCTGCATATATTCCGACCATATCGCTGAAATGAATGATGAAATCCATATCAGAGTATCGGGAAGTGTCGATCTCGCTAATCCAGAAGGCGCCAGCCGGGAGATACTCTCTTATCCCAATGTCAATGTCCCGGCCAAATATCTCTCGTGTCTTGCTCACTAGTAGCGGCAGGTACCCCGCGTCGGGATCCGGGTGTCTTGTTCCGTCAAAGTCGTACCTGTAGACAGGCGTATCACGATACAACGATTCAGTATCATCGAGGATTGACTGGGAGTCCATGACGTTGCCTTGGTCATCCATATAGACGTAGCTCTCCCCGAACGAGAATCCATCGAGTAGAGCCCTGCCTTCCTGGATCTCTGCCTCTCGTATGCGTTCAAGGCAGTCCCAGTAGAGTGAAACTCGCCCACGGGTAGCAGCAATGTATGAGTCAAAGGCGTAGATCTTCAATTCGGGGAACTCGGACTTGATCGCCTTGGCATACGATATGAACCTTCCAACATAGTCTGAATTGTACAGATTCGGCCTGTATGGCCCATAACCAGTACTGTTGGTATCATTGTTGTCCTCTATTTCATCGCCAAAGGTGATTCCGGTAACAGACAAGGAGTTGGACTTCAGAGTCCTTAGGAATGCCAGCGTATTGGCGATATTGTTACTCGGCTGCAATGATTCAAGTCCTGTACCCGTCGGCCCTGGAATGAAATCCGAGTCGTTGACCTGCACGAATACTGGAATGTGCTGATCATTGCAGACCCGGATGATACCAGCGACATCGGTTGGGATCTGGGTTGACTGGCGGCTCCAGGGTAGGAACACTCGGTTGTTCGCATAGTCAACGAATGACATCAGTGCAGATCGAATGAACAGAGCATTGATCGTATTGGCGTACTTCTCGAAGTCGGTGCTTGATATGTCCCATTGAAGAAAGAAGTAGCCGGCAAGGAGAGTTGGTGATATCTGCCCATTCCGCCGGTTTTTCAACGGAGCGTCTGTCATGGTGAAGGACACTTCTGGCATCGAGTAGGTCCTCGAGAATTGGGTAACCCCTTGTACCAACCAGGTTAGAGCTTCCCCAGCAGTAGCTTCGGCGATGTCAATCGATCCTAAAAAGGGCCAATCCAGATCGGTCGAGAAACTGGCGTCCGGTGATGCAGACTCATTGCCGGTTGCGTCTATTGCTCTGACTCTGAAGTGGTATGTGGTGCCTGCTGCCAGGTCGACCAATGCCACACCATGATTGGTCACCAAGTTGTCATCTAAGGTCGATGATATGCCATAGGCGGTCGTGGTTCCGTAGTCTACCTGAGAAGCGGCTGCCTCATCGGTGGTCCATTCAATAGTAGCGGTGGTTTTGCCAATGCCAGAGACCACCACATCCGAGACCACTGGTGGGCTAGCGTCTTTCTTAGCGCAGCTTGTCGAACCAAGAGTCAACACCACAGACATCAATACTGCGCCAACTGCACGTATCCACCTCATCGAGCATTGCCCCCCATTTCGATTGTGATCTACAGTCCGTATCTTGCCGGTTGAATCGCGCTAAGCATTATACCAGACCAAACTCAGCTTGGATACAGAACGAAGGGGAACAGCCTGACATCATAGAAAGCCGCCAAATGGCCTCAACTGGCCCTCTCTGATACCCGGGGATATCAGGGGGATTCTACTCCCCAATCTGGCACCAGCCTTCCAGTGAATCACAGGAGCCTACCATGGTGCGATTATGCCAGACTGAAGGCAGTGGTGTGGGTTCTGCCCTTTGTACCCCCAGCTCCATTTTGCACCTTAGTGCCTCAGCACATCGATAAGCTTGATTCCCAACCGGTTCAAGCGGCGCTCCACGTCTTTGTCATTTGACACCTGTTTTGGATTCTTTGCCAAAGCGGCAACATGCCCAACCCATCGCATACCACACACAGACGAGTACGTCCTCAAGTTCTGTACAGCCTTCCCAATGCCTTCTTCTGCTACAGCTATCCCAACAATGGGCTTTGACTCAAGCATCGGCCAGATGGGGCAGGTTCTGTCCATGAAGTTCTTGAGCAAACCAGACAGCATCTCAAAGTAGACCGGTGTGCCAAGAGCAAGGCCATCGGCTTCAATCAGCTTGGGATAGATCTGCTGCATGTCATCGTGAATCCTGCAGATTCCCCTTCGTGCCTTCCCTCCGGCCTCGCAGCCCAGGCAACCATCGCACCCCTGGATATCTTTCTCCCTGAGCAAGATCAGCTCCGTGTCGGCCCCAGCTTCGGCAGCCCTTTCCAGAAGCTTTCTTAGCATCCACTCAGTATTGCCTTTTCTCGGAGACCCACAAACACCGACTACTTTCATTTTCGGGACTCGTACTGTTGAAACAGGCTAGGCTTGCCTGAATAATACCATGCCGATTGACTTATTTGCCTATTTCAGCTCGACCGTGCGGGGATTCACCCGGCATTTTTCGGCCGTCACAATGGCTTTGATCTGGGATACGGCTGCATCCAGCTCGTCCTGGCGGTTCATGACCATATAATCGAAGATGGCCAAGCTCCTCATCTCATCACTCACCTTTCCCAGGCGTACCTTCAGATCACTATCAGACTCGGTCTTGCGCAACCGCAGTCGCTGCTCATATTCTTCCATTGAAGGGAGGGTGAGGAAAATGAGTATGGCCGCCGGCAGCAGTCTCCTTATCGTGGCTGCACCCTGGACGTCCATCTTCAGCATGACATCTTTTCCTTCATCCAGAGCTTGCTTCACCTGCATCTTGGGGACCCCGTACCAATAGCCATAGACCCTGGCTGACTCCAGCAGATATCCACGCTGCAACATGTCCTGAAACCTTGCCTCTGATATGAAACGGTAGTCTCTGCCGTCGCTTTCCACTGCTCGCCGGGGACGTGTTGTTGCTGTTACAGCATAGTAGAATGGGAATCCTGACTCCTTCATTTTACTGAGGACGGCGTCCTTGCCCGCCCCGGAGGGCCCTGATAAGACCACAAGCAAAGACACTCTGTTTACTCCTCCTGGCAACACTCATCGGCGAGATCTTTGGACTCAGACACGCGTGTTGCTACTACTCTTCCTGCGATAGTTTCAGGGGTAATGGCAGCCAGGACAATATGTCCGTTTTCCATTACAAGGATCGCTTTTGTCCTTCTTCCATTGGTAACATCGATGACGTTCCCTTTGTTCTTGCCTTCGTGGACAAGGCGCTTTGCCGGTGCGGAGTTGGGCGAGATAACAGCGATAACCTTATTCATTGCCGCCATATTGCTGAAACCGAGATGGACCAGTTCCGTAGTCATCTTTCTTTCCCCCCCATTTGTGTTTAACTTGTCTCTAACAATTCCATGTGCTGCCAGAAAGCAGGGTAGGAGATTTCTGCAACTTCAGCCTCTTCAATCAGAGTCTTGCCGCCGGCGATTGCCCCTGCTATTCCGAAAGCCATGGCCAACCGATGGTCATGGTGACTCGAGCATTTTGCCCCGCGAAGCTTTGCTCCTCCATGAATAACCATGCCATCGGGCAATTCCTCTATGGTTGCCCCCAGCTTTGAAAGCTCTTTAGCCAGGTGGCCTATTCTGTCCGTTTCCTTGACGCGCAGTTCCGCAGCATCCTTGATGGTGGTAACGCCTCTGGCAACACAGGCCGCTACTGCCAGCACCGGGATCTCATCGATCAGCCGGGGGATAAGATCGCCACCTATCTCAATACCGCTTAGTTCGCTTGACTCAATAGTGAGGTCAGCAAACGGCTCATTGCCTGCCGAACGCTGATTCTCTATCTTGAGGTTTGCTCCCATCTTTAACAGGACATCGATGATCCCGGTTCTGGTGGGATTGATGCCAGTGTCTTTGATCTTGATCTTTGCATCGGGGTGAATCGCCCCCAATACCAGCCAATAAGCTGCAGAGCTTATATCGCCCGGTATAAGCACATCGACAGACTGTGGGGGAGTCCTTGGGGGAGTGAGGATAACGCACGTATCGTCCACTGCCAGAGTCACCCCCATAGCCTGTAGTAACCGCTCAGTGTGGTCGCGTGATTTCGATGGCTCATAGACAGTCGTTTTCCCCTGTGGAGCAAAAAGACCGGCGATCAACATCGCTGATTTGATCTGGGCGCTGGCAACCGGCAGAGAGTAGTTGAGACCATGAAGTTCCTGCCCCTTGACAGCCAGCGGCGCCAGTGTATCTCTTCCTCTGCCCCAGATTTTGGCCCCCATCAAACGCAGGGGCAATATGACTCGTCCCATAGGACGGCTGCGCAGCGAACTGTCACCGGTGATTACAGAGAGAAATGGCTGACCAGCCAGTAACCCGGTCAACAGACGCATGGTGGTGGCGCTATTGCCGGCATCAAGCACATCCTCGGCTTCAGACAGACCTTTTCTCCCTGCACCGTAAACCTCGATAGTCAGGGGTGTGGAGTGGACCTGTTTTATGCTCGCGCCCACGGCCTGTAAACAGGCCAGGGTAGAAGCGCAATCGGCTCCTGGAGAGAAGTTGACTATCCTCGACTTCCCCTCGGCGATGCTGTTTAAGATAGCCGCCCGATGGGAGATGGACTTGTCACCCGGAGGGGTGACCTCACCTCTCAGAATAGAGCAGGAGCTAATCTCTTTTATCATAGTCCTCAAGCCATGATTCGCGTGCCTGCCGCGCTTGCATAAAGGCTTTCTCCATATCTTCGCTGTTGTCGGCCACTAACTGGCGGAACCGGCTCAATTCCCTGGAAAACTCATCGATCCAGAGAAGTATGTTCTCCCGGTTGGTCAGGCAGATATCCCGGTTCATTCGCGGGTGCTGTGAAGCCAGGCGGGTCACATCCCGGTATCCTGTTGCAGCTAACCCGGACATCTTCTTCCAGACAGGGCTTTTGGTTGTCGCCATTACCAGGGTAGAGGAGAGAATGAAAGGCAGATGGCTGATCCCCGCCACAAAATTGTCATGTTCCAGGGCTGTGATAAACAGGGGATTAGCCCCCATCTTTCCCACCAGTTCTACCATGAGTTGAATTGAAGCCGGGGAAGAATTTCGCCCCGGGACAAGGCAATAAGTACGGCCCTGAAAAAGGTTGGCCTCAGCCACATCGATACCCGCGGATTCTTTCCCTGCCATGGGGTGTCCGCCAATGAAGTTTACTCTCGATGGCAGGTATTGCTCGGCCCACTCCATAACTTTTGTCTTTGTGCTGGCTGTGTCGGTAACGATGCAGCCTGAAATCAGGTGAGGGCCAATCTGCTCCAGGATATCCTTTATCGCCATTGTCGGAGTTGCCAGGATGACAATGTCTGCTTTGCCAACAGTTGAGGTAAGACTTTCTCCGATTTTGTCCACAGCTCTCAGCCTCAGTGCCTTGCTGGCAACTTCCGGATTGCGTGCGTAACCTGTGACCTCAGCGTTTTCCAGTCCGGAACGCTTTAGAGCCAAACCGATGGAACCACCGATTAGCCCCAGTCCGATGATCGCAATATGTTTCTTCATTGATATTTAGGAACCAGGGTTTCTCTTGATTTTTGATATCGCAGAACTTTTGGTAGGAAGTTGATCAGGAGGTGCGGATCTCAACATCACACAACAGAGCGCACTTCACTGCCAATAAACTCATAACACAGGTGAAAGCCCCTTGCAGAGCCAGCTTCCTATTCCTTGTCTAGCTCAAAAGCCTTATGCAGAGCACGCACAGCCTCAGGCACCTTGGCCTCGTCGACAATACAGGTGATCCTTATCTCTGAGGTGGTGATAAGCTCAATATTGATGCCGGCATCGTAGAGTGCTCTGAACATCCGAGCTGCGTATCCTGGAGTATTCTGCATCCCCGTTCCAATAATGCTGACCTTCCCCAGCTTGGCATTGTTTGCGCATCCTTTAGCACCGATCGACTTGGCAACAGAATCTACTACTTTCATAGCCTTTCTGAGATCGTTGCGGGCAACAGTAAATGTGAGATCGGTTGTCCCATCAATGCTGGCATTCTGGACAATGGTATCCACGCTAACCTTTGCTTCAGCCAGGGGCTCAAAGATCGCACTGGCTACGCCAGGGCGATCTGGGACAGTAAGGATGGTGACTTTAGCTACATTGAGGTCATGGGCGATACCTCGAACCTTATTTCGTACTTCCATTGGAAACCCTCCATGGATGACCGTTCCGGGACTATCATTAAAACTGGAAGCTACCAGTATCGGCATGCTGTATATCTGTCCTATTTCTACAGCCCGCGGGTGCATTACCTTGGCTCCATACGTGGCCAGTTCCATCATCTCCTCATAATCAATTTCCTTCAACTTGAGTGCCTCAGGAACAAGGCGCGGGTCAGCAGTAAATACGCCCTCCACATCAGTGTAGATGTGACACATGTCTGCTTTCAGACTTACCGCCAGTGCTACAGCAGTAGTATCGGAGCCGCCACGACCTAAGGTAGTGATGTCGTTATTCTCTGTCACCCCCTGGAACCCGGCGACTGTTACTACGTTGCCTCTATCCAACTCCCTCAAGATTCGCTGAGGGTCAATTGAACGAATCCGAGCCTGGCTGTAGATGCCATCTGTTTGGATTCCAGCCTGCCCACCGCTGAGGCTGATCGCTTTATGGCCAAAGGACTTCACTGCCATGGCAAGCAGTGTGCTGGAGATAATCTCACCTGTGGAGAGCAGGGTGTCCAGCTCTCTTTCATCAGGCTGGCTGGTAATCTGATGGGCGAGGTCTATGAGCTCGTCAGTAGTGTCTCCCATAGCTGAGATTACCACTACTACCTTGTTGCCCTTTTCCTTGGTCGCAATTGCACGTCGAGCGATATTCTTGATCTTCTCAGCATCTGCTGCTGAGCTGCCGCCGTATTTCTGTACGATTAGAGACATTGCTGCTTATTCTATCACTTTTGGCTGCTGATGAAACGTCCCATCAACCGATGTCCTTCATCCACCTTCAAACTGCTCTGAGCAGCCTCTGATTCACTGAAAGTCTCAGCTTCGTCTTTCGTGATTCCGCGGCCACACCAGGCGAAGGGCACCGGATCACTTGTATGAGTACGTAAGCGAATCGGGGTTGGGTGGTCCGGCAGGACCAGTATCCGAAAGGCCGATCGTCCTCCCAGCTTCTCCATAATGGGGCCAACAACATAGCGATCGAAACTCTCAATAGCCTTGATTTTCTGGTCCAGATCGGCGTTGTGCCCAGCCTCGTCAGGCGCCTCTACATGGACAAGGATAAAGTCCTCCTTATCCAGGCACTTGATGGCATAATCTCCTTTAGCTTCATAGTTGGTATCGTAATAGCCTGTGGCCCCGGGCACTTCAATAGGCTGAAGGCCAACAAGTTTAGCTATCCCCTTTACGAGATCCACCGCCGAGATGACACTGCCACTGACTCCAAAGCGCTCCCTGAACGGAGGTATTTTAGGAGTACCACCCTGGCCCCAGAGCCAGATCATATTGGCTGGATTTTGCCCTCTACTAATACGATCCCTGTTGATCTCATGGTTGCAGAGCAATTCGCGGGACTGTTTCATGAGATTCCCCAGTAGCTGGGATCCATTACCCCTGGGCATATTTTTGTCTATGGGCTCTCCGATCACATCATGGGGAGGAGTACAGTCAACGTGCATGAGTTTGATATCTTTGACCACACAAATCTGGCGATAACTTACACCGGAGTAGAACCTGATGGAGTCGGTTCCCAACTTCAGGTTCAGGAATTCGACCAGTTCCTTTGCTTCTTTGTTGCTGATGTGCCCGCTGCTGTAATCAATAATTCGTTCTTTATCCACTGTGACCAGATTGCAGCGGAAGGCCACTTCTTCTGGAGAAAGCTCAATCCCCAGATGGGCTGCCTCAAGGGGGGCGCGCCCGGTGTAATACTGCTTGGGATCGTAGCCCAGGATAGAAAGGATAGCCACATCGGACCCTGGTGGCAGGCCCGCCGGGATCATTCTAACCAGACCTACCTGGCCCTGCCTGGCAATCTCATGCATGTTGGGGATTTTGGCTACCTCCAAAGGAGTGTGCCCGCCGAGTTCTTTGAGGGGATAGTCTGCCATACCGTCCCCTACGAGCACAGCATATCTCGTTTTCCCTTGAGTTCTGCGTACAGAGGTCATATAATGCCTGTAGCGGGGTGTAGCGCAGTTGGTTTAGCGCGCAGCGTTCGGGACGCTGAGGTCGGAGGTTCAAATCCTCTCACCCCGACCAGATTAGTCCCAGAAGTATTCCCGCAAAGAGTAACCTTTGATCCTTCTATGATGAAATGGCCTTTTTGGCGTCTTCCCACAATTCGTTTTGCTGATCGAGCGATAGACTGCTGAGTACAATTCCTCGCTCCAGGCAATGCTTCTCCATGTAACCAAACCTCTGACAAAATCTCTCGTTGGCCATTCTCAGGGCCTCTTCCGATTCCACATCTAGCCATCGGGCAACGTTGGTGAGAGCAAACAACACATCACCAAATTCCCTTGCTCTTTCTTCGTGGTTCGCACTCTGCCGCAACTCCTCGACCTCCTCACCAAGCTTCTCGACAACTCCATCGATGTCTTTCCAGTCGAAGCCAACTCTAGCAGCGCGTCGCTGCACGGCCTGGCTGTAGGCCAGGGCAGGCATTCCCTTTGGCAGACCAGCGAGAAGAGGGGTCACCCCCCGTTCTTTCTGCTTCAAGGCCTCCCAACTTAAGATTACCTCCTGTGAATTGCTCACCTTGGCTTCTCCAAAGACATGAGGGTGGCGGTGTATAAGTTTAGTATTGATCCCCTGCAACACGTCTTTGATGCCGAATTTGCCTTGGTCGTCAGCAATCTGAGCATGGAGGGCTATTTGCATCAGCAGGTCACCCAGTTCCTCGCATAACTTCTTATCATCTCCCTCGTCCACAGCCTCCAGGACTTCGTAGCATTCTTCCAGGAGAGTGGGCTTCAAGGAAAGATGGGTTTGTTCTCGGTCCCATGGACAGCCGTCGGGCCCCCGTAGCCTGGCAATGATATCGATTAAGGCAGCAAAGCTGTCCCGTCTTCTTTTGTAAGACATGGGTTCACTTTTGGGGTCAGCCTTATTTGTTCTCGTCGAGGCAGGCAATCGAGGCGACCTCATAGCCCGGGTCCACTTTCATGAGACTTACCCCCTTGGTACTCCTGCTCAGGACGGGGATACTCTCTTTGGGCACACGAATGATGACTCCCCGCTCGGATATGAGCATAAGCTCTCCCGTCCGGGAAGTCAGTCTGGCAGCAACTACCTTGCCTATTTTATCACTGACTCTGTGAGCCAAGACTCCCTTGCCACCGCGCCGCTGCAATGGATAGGCGTCTACAAGGCTGAACTTACCGTATCCTTTGCTCGTTACGGTGAGGACATGGGCTCTAGGATAGGCGATTTCCATGCCTACTACCTTGTCATCCGGGTTGAGTCGTATACCACGCACTCCTTGGGTGCCCCTCGACATAGCTCTGAAGCTGCCCACAGGGAATCTAATCGACTTACCTTGTTCAGTCACCATGAGCACGTCCTCATTTTCCCCGGCTAATCTTGCAGATATTACTTCATCGCCGGTTCTCAGGGATATGGCAACAAGACCCCGGCCTCTTATAGACATGAATTTCTCAATAGGCGTCCTCTTTATTTTCCCTTTGGCGGTAGCCAGCAACAAGAAGTTCCCGGGCGCAAAGTCTGCCTTCACTGCGATCTCTATGCGCTCCTCAGTAGTTATAGGGAGCAGGTTTACCAGGGGTGTGCCTTTGGCTGTACGCGATGTATCCTGAGGGATGCGATAGCATTTTATAGCAAATACCCTCCCCCTGTTGGAGAAAAAGAGTAATGTATCAAGCGTATCAGCTAGGAGGAACACGGAGGCGCTTTCAGCTTCCTTGATAGTCATCCCCCTCACACCCTTCCCCCCTCGATGTTGCAGCTGATATGAATCAATAGGGACACGCTTGATATATCCGCGGCTGCTCAGCGTCACCACCACCTCCTGGTGTGAAATCAAGTCCTCTTCACTAAAGGTCACTGCTTCCTGGTCGCTGATCTTGGTTCTTCGGGCATCTCCATACTTGGAACCGATCTCCTCAGTTTCCTGCTTGACGAGGAAGAGTATCTTCTTGGGATTGGCCAGTAGATCCTCGAGATAGGCAATGGTCTTGATTGTCTGGGTATATTCATCCTGGATCTTCTGCTGTTCCAGAGCCACCAGGCGGCGGAGTTGCAGGTCTAGGATGGCCTGTGCTTGTACTACCGAGAGGCCAAGAGCACTTCCCAATTCATTGCGCGCTGCCTCCGTATTGCGTGATGCTCGAATAATGGCAACTACTTGATCCAGGTGGTCGAGGGCGATCTTTAATCCCTCCAGGATATGGGCTCTTTCTTTAGCTTGCTTCAGTTCGAATTGCGACCGGCGGACAATGACCTGCTGACGGAAATCGATGAAGTATTGGATGGCCTCCTTGAGGCTAATGACTCTAGGCTGCCCATCCACCAGAGCCAGCATATTGACAAAGAAGGTAGATTGCAGGGCTGTGCGTTTGAAGAGGTTATTGAGAACCTGCTCTGGCTGTACCTCCTTCTTTAGCTCTATGACAACATGCATACCCTGCCTGTCCGATTCATCGCGCAGATCGCTAATACCCTCAATCTTCTTGTCCTTCACCATGTTGGCGATTTTCGCTACTAGTTCTGCTTTGTTCGTCTGGTAAGGGAGCTCCGTAACGACTATGCGATGTCGCCCCTTGGCTGCTTCTTCAATCTGGGCATTGCCTCGGATTACCACCTTGCCATGGCCGGTGGTATACGCTTTTCGTATCTCTTCGCGTCCCATGATACTGCCCCTGGTTGGAAAATCGGGGCCAGGTACAAGTTCGATCAATTGATCAATCGTAGCCTCGGGGTTATCTATCAGGAATGCTGTCGCCCGGCAAACCTCTGAGAGATTATGAGGGGGGATATTCGTTGCCATGCCCACTGCAATGCCGGAACTACCATTGACCATTAAATTGGGAAGCCGACTGGGGAGGACTAGTGGCTCTTTCAGCGTATCATCAAAGTTTGGAGCAAAATCGATAGTCTCTTTGTCAATATCAACAAGCATTTCCTGGGCTATTGCTGCCAGGCGTGCCTCGGTGTAGCGCATTGCCGCGGGCGGGTCATTGTCAATGCTGCCAAAGTTGCCCTGCCCGTCAACCAGTTCATATCTCATAGAGAAATCTTGCGCCATACGAACCAGGGCCTCGTAGACTGGGGCATCACCGTGAGGATGGTATTTACCCAACACCTCACCCACGATGCGGGCGCACTTCTTATGGGGCGAGTTGTGGCGTATCCCCAGATCGTTCATGGCATAGAGTATGCGCCTGTGGACTGGCTTCAAGCCGTCGCGTATGTCAGGCAGAGCACGGGAGACGATTACGCTCATGGCGTAATCGAGATATGAGACCCGCATCTCGTCCTCGATCTTAATGGGCTTGATTGTTCCGATTTCCATCTCGCTCATTCGGGCCAGGACTTCCTTTCCTCGTCTGCACCAGAAGAATCATCAAAGTCAGCCACAGTGAAGCCCTCTCTTTCTGCCTCTGCTGTTTCATCTGCTTCGTCAGACAGCTCTTCGTCTTCCAGTCTATGTCTCAGCAGAGTCTCGCGAACATAAGGGCGAAATCCCTCTCTTTCCCTTAGTGGAAAGGAAGGATGTCCAGCCTGACTGGGATGTTGGTAAACTTCACGGATAATCACTTTTACCTCATTCTCTCCCAGGCTGTTTATGGCGGCAATGTATTTGTTACCAGCTGCAGTTAGTCTGGCTAGACGTAACCCGTATTTCGGCTCCACTTCGCCAAGATATTCACCTCGCCCATTCTTAACGAGCAGCCTCTGCCCTTCTATGTAAAGGATTATTTCCCCACCTGGAGCCATCTGCGCCAATACTTCTTTTGGTGCAAGATGGATAAGCTTTACTACTCTTGCCTTGCCAGTCTCCTCGACAAAGATATCGACAACAACCTTGTGGGGAGCACCTTTACGTGCTTTCCCCCGGACATGCGCGAGACGATCAAGATTCTTCTTCGCAATATTGTTGTGGGGATCCAATTCCAATACATGTTTGTAGGCTTCTTTAGCTGCTGTATATTCGCCCACTTCCATCAAGGCCCTGCCCAGGCGATTGTATGTCTCAACATCCTCGGGGAAAAGCTCCAGGATACTCCTGTTGGCAGTGATCGCCTCCTGCCAGTGACCCTGCAATGCCAGAGCGATGGCTTTCTTGGCATGGCGTTCTATTTTTGCTCTATTTTCTTGCGGAGACAATATACGCCTCGAAGTAAGGAATGGCATTCTGCATCCATTCCACCAAAGATATCTGATGATTTTAGTGATTGCTGAACCAATTTGCAAGCGAATTGATGGTTATATATCCATCATTATTCGGCAATCCGAAGCCTGCTTACTCGACTATGCCGTTTGGAGCATGTCGGCTGAATTTCAAACCCTTATGTCAAGACTCTTTAGAAATGACCTCTTTCTTGACTCATTAGAAATGTCCCATATTGGTTCCTGCTAACTATAGTTCCAGGCAGCCTTGCGTTTGAGAGACCTCAAGCTCATATGCCTCCAAGGGTGATCCGGGGAAGGC
>JAPLHP010000020.1 GCA_026389585.1 Chloroflexota bacterium
GTTGGGAAACACGGGAATGAAAAAGCCATCGGGAAATATGTTAAAGAGCAAGGACGTGCATCTCAATATGTTCAGATTCACAAAGACCAACTAAGGTTACTGTGATACCCCGACGCTTGCGTCGGGGAGAATGTCATTGCGCATGGCGGACTCTTCAAGAAGAATCCGGTATGGCGGCTTGCCGGGCTTCAGCGTGGGATACTGCTGCGCCACACGAGCCTGAGCATCCCCCATGGTATAGCCAATTTTTAGCAAACCCCGGTATTGAGCATTGGTGTCCTCATAAGCGTATATTGTCGGCCGGGAATCTGGTCGAGGGGGAAAGAGATCCTTACTCATTGTCCGACTCCATGGGACGGACTATGGTTTCAATGAAGGCGACTTCGTCTTTTGTCAATTCAAAGTGCGCGTACAGTTTCTCGTCCGTCCATGTTTTTGACATAGGCAGCGCCGGAACGAAGGAAAAACGGTCTTTCGTGATGTGTTGAGTATTCTTCCGGAGTCCCACTAAGAATCGAAGAAACCTTGTTCGAAGATATGCGTCCAAGTGTCTTGCTTCGGTCTCGGTTTCGTAAGCCCCTATAACAATGTATGTCTCTGTACATGCACTTTGAGGGGGAGCGACAATGGGTTTCCCCGTAATCATCCTTGGATATTCACGGGCTTCGCCACCTTCACCATAACCCATTGAGATCAGAACCTTCCATAACCTCAGCATCTCTGTTCCGGTGGTGATGGCAGACTTTGCGATCTTCCCGACAGCCTTATTCGCAAATAGCATTATGGCACCTTGCTTTTCTGGCCTAACAAACGTTCGTAAGCCAAAAGGTTTTTGTCTAGAAACTTGGCCACTCATCGAGGGGTATTTCTTGGCAGCAACCTTCTCCAGGATTGAGATGGCCTTGTTGAACCGCACAAATGTATCGAACTGATCCAAAGGTCGCGTCATCGTGTCGGCCATATCATTCATGTGTGTAGTTACTCTACATGGCCCCTGATAGTCCCGTTCCCAGAGAAAGAAACAGACACCCCCAATGACCTTAACGCCGGGAAAAACATCCGAGGCTATTGGATAATCAACCAAATTGGATATATGGCGGTCATGTAGCATCACATCGCGGAAATCATCCAACCCTTTACCCCCAGCAAACCAACGCGATGGTATGATCATGGACAAATAACGCGGATTGAGCTTCTTGGCTTGTTCCACAAACAGATTATAGATCGGCGATGATCCGGTGCTGTCGCCAGCATCACTTAACTGATACGGTGGATTACCGACAATGACATCGAATTTCATATTGAATAACTCCTCCGGTTTTTCGGCGTGGATGAATTGATAGGCGTGAGTTTCAAGTGCCTCGTCCCGGTCGTAACCTTCTTGATTAGCCCCGCAGAAAACACATCGCCCCTTTTCCCAAGTATGTTCTACGCGCTTGAAGCGGATATTGCCCTGTGGTTCGTCGAATTTCTCGCAAACGGAATATTTCCCATTCGCCGTCTTTGAGCAGTAAACCGATCTGCGGGAAAGTAGGGATGTCAACTCCGTGATGGCAATGCCGAAGATCTGGTTTCTAAAAATATGGTTAATCCTTGCTTGCCTGTCAGGGATTTTCTTTTCCAGACCCGCATCCAAGCGCTTGGCGATCTCCCGCAAAAATACTCCGGTCTTGCAGACCGGATCGAGGAAACGGGCATTTTTATCGTGCCAGATTTCGCCGGGCAATAAATCCAGTATCTGATTGGCCAGTTGCGGCGGCGTAAAAACCTCATCGCTGCTCAGGTTGGCAAGACAGGTCAGCACATCGGGATTGTAGCTGCTATTCATATCCCTCACCAATCTTCAAGAAATGGACGGGGGGGAAAGTCTGTATTTCTTTGGGGATAAATGCTCTTTTCCCTAAATCAGAATACAGTTCGGGTTCCGAAAACAACCCACGCTGACTTGTTTGCTCGCTTGGGATTAGATCCGCAAATGTGTAATCAAGCCGCTTGATCATACTGTTGTGAAAGGGGAAAGACCATGCGGAAAACACAATCGGGCGCGGATTATCGCCTTCCGTCTTCAGTGTGAGGGCGTCGCCATGGGTGATATTGCGATCAAGAATGTATTTGACGGCACTCCGGCATTCGTCCTTTGCCCTCTTTTTGAAAAGGCTGCTATATTTCTGGTTGAAGATGTCAAAAAGCCACTTGCGGCATTCCAGAACATTATCCTCCAGAATATCAATGCCGTAGATGGAGGACATGGCGAGAACGGCGTTCCGCTCATACTCCAGTTGACTTTTGCCGTACCGGGATTCAACGACACGCAGTTTACGTTCCAGGATTTCCGTCAGGAAGTTCCCCGTGCCGCAGGCTGGTTCCAGAAAGCGAGATTCTATCCTTTCAGTCTCCTGTCTCACCAGATCAAGCATGGCATTGACCTCTCGCTTCGCGGTAAGTACCTCGCCATGATCGGCGACTCTCTTTTTAGAAACAACCTGCTTTTCCATCAGTTGTGAATCTATCTTCTCACAGGGCAACATTCTTTTCTATCTTGCTGGGACAGTTACGTTTCCTCTGAAGTTGGCAATCCAGTTGAGATTGTTATCAGCCATGCAATGCCCCCGTCTCGTTGGGTACTCAAGTTCTGGCCTGTGCGAGCGCCATACCTGACCACCCCGATTTGCTGATTGAATGTATCACATGCGAGGTCTATGTTGCAATAGCGCGCAGAAACCCCTTGACTTTCTTCGTGCTTCTTGTATGATTGAACGTAACATGCGAGGCGGGAAACGCAATGGAGCCGGCGCCCCACGAGGCAACCTCAATCGCCTCACCCATGGGGCCAGGTCGGAGACTGTTCAGTCAGCCATCACCCGCGCGCTTCAAGATCCAAAGGGCCGAGCCAAGGTGCTAGAGATCGTCCGACGCTATTCCCAACCACACCCGACAGAGGCACACTCATGAAAAACACTGGGATGAGGCTCCTTAACCAGCAGCCCAAGTCTTCTGGCAATCTCCACATAGGTCATGCCTGAGTCTTTGAGTACAGCGCATTTAACTGCCAAGCGATCAGAATTACCCGGAGGATGTCCGCCAATCTTGCCCGTATTTCGGGGGCTTCCTCTCACTTGATTGAGCACTGCCAAGTCGGATTTGCCGGGGTGCTGGTCGCAGGTTAGGGCTCTTTGTCACCTTCGGCTGATGGCCGAGCCTTGAACATCCCAATGCCATGCCCGACTATCCGCCCAGCAAGGCTGCCCATCACCCAGAGTAGCCCAATAGCCACAACATACCCTATCGCCTTCACTGCACCTTCGAATTCCCCTCCAGAACCAGGAATCAAGTCGGTGAAGGTCTTTATCCTGTCCGGATTGGTGAATGCAAGATAGGCAAGGACAAAGGTGAAGATGAGCAGGCCTATCCCCACAAAGAATACAAGCAGACCAGATATGTTTCCAGCTCTTGCCATGTTTCTCATTGCAGCCTCCTTTATCGACCCTCAGAATGTACCTGCGCTGAGATCATTTTCTGGGCTCGACAATACAGATACAATTGGGAAAGTACTATGCAGACAACTTCCTTCGCAGGTGGTATAAAAACCGCTTGGATACAGAGGGAAAGTCTGAAGTTCTACTAGGGCGTGGCTGGGCTAATAGAGTCCGAATCACTGCCTCATAGTTCCTTATCACCCTGCCCGCGACTCCTGGCATGACCACAAGCCAGACACGTCCAGGTATCCCAGTATTTACAGTGGGTTGTTTCCCTCGCACATTGATGGCAAAACAAATCCTTTGTGTCCATCGACTGCTGACACAGCTCACAACGCAACACTCCGAATCTATCGAACCTGTGTATCTTTTTCAGGCTGCACTTTGTGCAGATTCCCTGGAAAGTCTCAAGTCTCATTTCTGCCTCTATCAGAGATCAGCTCTACCTCAGCCAACATTGAACGATACCGGCTCCACAAAAGCAGCCACAACTATTATGCAAACTGAGCCCCCTCTGCTCAGACAGGGGGCAGGTTTCGAATGGCTGAGACAAGCCGTGAAGGCGTGCCACCGGTCGAAGGCGGCCTTACCAGAAATACGGGACTGGAAGTACCAAGAAGAACCTTTCCCGCCACACTGCCGTAGGCCCATCGACTGATCCCCGAGCGCCCGTGTGTCGCCATGACTACGAGATCAAAGCGGTTCTTATTGGCATAGTCAATGATCCCATCAGCAGGCTGACCCTCAAGTACCACCGAACTTACTCCTGCTCCAATCCCTTCAAACTGCTTCTCTATCTTGCTCAGGTATTTCTCGGCCGATTGCCTGCACTTGACCATATGTTCTCCAGCCATCTTCCCCCAGTTCAAAGATGCTTCCGGCGCAGTGACAGCCGGCAGGACCAGAGGTTCACAAACCCTGACCAGTACCACTTCCACCGGCTCAGTGCTCCGCTGCTTCGCCAGCGCCTCCACATGGGGCAGCACCAGTTCGGCCAATTCGGAGCCATCCAGGGGAACCAGAAACCTGGGTTGTTCGCTATAGACAACCTCTTTGGCAGCAGCCGCTCGCACCAGCCAGACAGGCACGACTGAGGCGCGGAGAACTTTATCAGCCACACTGCCCAGAAGCCAGCGTTTGATCCCCGACCAGCCATGCGTAGCCATGAGTATTAGATCTACTTCATGTTCACCAGCATAGCGCAGGATTTCATCAGCCGGATAGCCTGCAACCAACTCGCCCCGTACCTTTATGGCTTTACCTCTCCGGCGCAACCCGAACTTCTTCTGAACCTCTGCCGACCCAAGCTTCACCATCTCCACCGCCTGCTCAACATAGGCTCGACGCAGGGGCATTGACTCAGAGGCCCCCGGACTGCCAACGTGAAGGAGGATCACCTCCAAGTCCATTCTGCCGGCCAACTCCTTGGCATAGACAAGAGTTACCTCGGCCAGCTCCGATCCATCCAGAGGGACAAGCACTTTCTTATACATTTTCACACCCCCTAATTGTGTCCTCGATGATACATTAATGCCGGGCCAGAATCAATGCCAGTACCAGGGGTCTTCTCTTCCCACAGCCCTTGACGGCCAACAAGAGTGGGCCTTAACATGACCCCGATGGCGATACATCTGGCCAGGACGGAGAGTCACTGCGCCAGAACTAATTGAGGAGAAGGCGTTTTTTGGATTCAGAATATCCTCTGGAAAAGACGGGCTTCAGCGACTGCCTGGTAAAGTGTAACAGGCTTGACCAGCTTGGTTTTGAGCAGTGGGCCTTCCATCCTGGAATGCTATTCCATTCCGGCGATAGGTGGTGGGGTAAGGAGAGCAAGCGTGATCGACCTCATGAAGGGTTGGATTTATGCTTCTACGGAGATAAACAGGGGCAGTACCACAGCCTTGATGACAAAACAAGGATTCCGGTGATGTATGATGGTGAAATCATCAAAATTGACGACGATTTGTTGGGCCAGTCCATATATGTCGGCCATAGCATCTATGACAGCGCCGGTAACCGACTGCACACCATCTATGGCCATACCAGACCCTGTGATAGTGTGCATCAAGGCAAAAACCTCGATGAAGGCGAGATCATCGCCACCATCGCCGCTGCCAAGAAGAGAACGGCCAGGATTCCTCCGCATCTGCATCTCTCCATAGCCTGGATACCCCGGTCTCTCCCCCATGAAAGGCTCAACTGGGATGCCATCGGCACTCCCGGTATCATAACTCTCCTTGATCCCCTGAATGTCATCGGCTGCAGATATACAATCCTGAAACGTGCATAGCTTATAGCGGGAGTCCAGAAGCCAGTGTCTGGTTGTGCAAGGCAGTGTAACAATCGAGATTGATTCGTCGTCCTTCTACGGAATCCTTCCCAGAGTGAAGGACTCGCAATGACATAAGGTTCTCTGCCCACTGTGTCATTGCGAGCGCAGCGAAGCAATCCCAGTGGGCTCGGTCACTTACAGAGCAGTCTATGCAAGAACACCGGCCAGGGAAGGTTCTTGTTGAGGCAGGTCATCGTCGAGCTGAGGCAAGAAACAGGCCTGTTTCTCAGTGGCGAGCATACCCTGAAACCATATAAAGGAGGCCGCCCGCCTGGTAACCACCCTCATCTTATTCAGTTGATTCAATGAGAAAATGCTATATTCCCGGCGTGCTTCAACTATCCTTTTTGCCGACACGGGACCGATGCCAGGGACGCGTAGCAGTTCTTCGTAACTGGCCCTGTTGACATCCACAGGGAAAAGCCAGGGTTGCTTCTGGGCAATGGTCAGCTTGGGATCTTTCGTCAAGGGTAGATTGCCCTTATCTCCCAAAGCCAACCCTACCTCCTGTGGAGAGAAGCCGTAGACCCTGAGCAGCCAGTCTGTCTGATAGAGCCGGTGCTCCCGCAGCGGAGGAGTGGGGCAAAGCCCTTCCAGTGGTGATTCTGGTATCGGCTGAAAAGCGCTGAAATAGATTCTCCTCAATTCGATCTCACGGTAGAGAGCTGCGGCAGTCTGCAAGATGTCCCGATCCGTCTCACCAGCCGCCCCAACCACAAACTGGGTTGTCTGCCCGGATGGCACCAGCCCTTCATTAGAGTCCATAATCTGCTTCGCCCAGCGCATGCGCTCCAGGATATCCCGGTAGAGGTCCTTCTTGGAGCTTAGCCTGGACAGATGCCGCGCAGTGGGCGCCTCTACATTCAATGAGACGCGATTGGCCAGCTTGCAGCCTTCCTCAATGCAATCGAAGGGAGCGCCCGGCAGAATCTTCAGGTGCACATAGCCGGCAAACTCGTATTTTTGGCGCAGGATCTCCACGGTCTTTACCATGGACTCCATGGTTCGGGAGGGGTTCCCAGCAATGCCGGAACTCAGGAACAAGCCCTGCACCAGCCTCTTCCTGTGGAGCTCCATAAACAGTTTGGCCAGCTCATCTGGGTGAAAGGAGGTACGGGGTTTATCCCTGCTGACTTGATTAACACAGTAAGCACAATCATTGGTGCAGACATTGGTCAGGAGCACCTTGAAGAGACATACCGATCCTCCGCCAGGGAGAGACGCCCGATAGATGAAGCGCATTGGAGAGGTATCCGCAGAGCGTAGTTGCCCCGGGCCGCTATAGCCGCAGACATCGAACCGGGCATCTGCAGCCAGCATATCCAGCCTTTGCAGAACATCCATCTTCCCTCACGCCTTCGTTCGCTGCCCAAACCCGAGCAGGAAACCACCGACTAGCTCAGGCACAATGCACACCTGAAAAGACATGATCTGCAGACCCATAATCATGTAGTCGCCATTATAGTCATCATAAGGCGCTTGGCCCCAGTAACCTGTGGAGGAGACACCAAGAGCCAACCCAATGGCCGACACTCCCAGAAAGCCCCCCAGCAAAGCAATGAGAGCCCCCAATCCCATGGAGAAACGGCGCAACAGGCCCATCCTGCCTTCCGTTCCTACCGTCAGGTTGCTGCCGATCAGGAAGCCTCCGCACAACGCCGAGACCACGCCGATGACAGTAAGCAGGATAAACACCGCAGGATTTGCCCAGTAGATATTCTGATAGCCCCGAATAAAGAGAAGTCCCCCGAGCAAGACCGCCAGCAGAGCTAGCACAAAGCCCCAATAAATCCTCTTGGTCATGATGTTTATCTTCCCACCATCCCCCTCTCCAGTGCGGAATAGGACTGGAAATAGAAGATGATCCGGCCTTGGCCGCCTGCCGCCGCAGATATACTATATCCGCAGTTGTCTAATTCGCGTCAGATTTCTTACCCGCGGAGAGGGCCAGAGCGCCTCCTACAACCAGGGAGAGCAAGGGTACTGGAAGGTAAATGAGAGGGCCTGCAAATGAATGTTGTGGAAACCAACTCAAACTGAGTCCATGCACCACTGCAGCATCCTCATAAGAAGCAAAGCCAACAGAGATGGCCGCTGCACCGGCCAAAAGCAGTATGCTCCCTGCCAGACTTGGCTTAACACGCACCAGCGCGGCACCGATAATACCAACGGCTCCAATTGGTATGAGTGCAATAATCCACCATGGAGTAGACCCAGTACTACTATAACCAATAGCTCCAGCACCACCACCCACAAAATAGGTTATTCCCCCGATAAGCCCCAGCACCATCGCTGCTATTAACATCCCGCCTCCTTTTTTATTTCTGTTTTGGCCATTGTACCACGAGAGCCACCATCTCTCCAGCCTGACACAGAGAGCCCAGCTTTACGGGATAGAAGCATCAGGTTGGATACTACCTCTTCCGAAAGCACGCCCGGGCCTTCCTGATTATCCTTCAGCCTACCCCCTCAGCTTCCTTCTCCATCTTGTCCAATCGGGTGTAGTAATCAGGGAACTCATTGAGGTGTGCCAGGGCAATCTTCCCTGTCATAATCGGGTCATCGTTCGTCACATTGGTATGAGGATCAACCAGCCCGTGCTCCAGCTCCACATCCATCCCCATCCGGTACTGCTCTACATCGAATTTGCGCCAGTTAATGCCCAGCTTCTCGCCAATCTCCTTGGCCTCCTTGGCCGTGAAACGCTTTTTAGCCATATCCAACCTCCTGAATACTAATGTCAGATGTGATTATATCGCTTTTTTGAGAATGATGCCTCCATTTTGTGAGCAACTCACCTCACAGTTGAAAACCAACCAGAAGCTCACAATATCCCTGCACCACAGCGAGAGCTGTCTATGGTTCATGCCACTGATCAGCTATTTCAGATTGGAGACCGGAACTGGTCGCAGGCTTAACATTTCGTCATTTTGTTAGATTTGGGAGCCCTGTTCGGTTCAAGTTGGTAGTGATAGACTGCTCTGAGAGAAACGCCATTGCTGCCAACCTGTATCGAACAGAGCCTCGCACACTGCCAGCTTGACATCCTCCCCAACTCCACCATACGATTTGCACAGTTATTACTATTACGGCAACAAACAAGAGGGAAATGTTAGCCACGAAAAGCGCTGCGTCAAAAGGGCTGAACGCCATGACGCTCGTTGTGATCTGTTATCTTTAACTCTGGAGGGACAAATGGCAGAGATATTGGGAATCGCCGGTCTGATTGTTGGGGTTATAAGTGTTGTGCTGGCAATTCGCGAAAGATTCATTAGGGAACAGCTTGAATTGACTCTGACAAGAGTCGAGGCGGAAAAGATTCGCGAAATATGGACGAAGATTGGTATTGATGCTACTGTGTTCGATAGCCTAGATGACGCTAGGAGCATTTTAAGACAGCGGCACGTCGTCGATCATGAAGTGCTTGGCAAGGTCGAAAGTGCTCGCCGAGGAACTATTGACCTATATAGACTCATTCTGAAAGAGGCTGCAGCCGCCGAAGCCGATTTCACTATGGACACAATCAGCAAGTGGCGAAAAGCGGGCAAGCTAGAAAACGAATGGAGAGTGCGCGCCGCTATGCGTCTCTTGCCCACCAACAAGATTCCTGATTGTAGTCAGCCATCGCCTGACCTTGATGCGAAACTGGCCATGGAGCAACGCGTACCAAAAGATGACAGTAAGTAAACGTCTTTTTGCGATTTGTGTCGCAGTAGAGCAACCGACGGGAAGGACTCTGTACGCTCACAGGAGTTCTGACCTCTCGAGCGAGTATAAGGGATTTTGGTCTCTTCCCTCCCTGACTGTCAGCGAGTCAGAACTGGAGAATGCTGTCCGTACGAAGTATCTTCCACCTGAGATACTATTAAGATTTGCTGTGACAAAATTAGACGGAATGCACTTAGAGGGGGGCAGGCTCCTGATTTGCGGGTCGCGGCAACGAAGAGAACACCTTCTCCGGCTAGCTGTATTTGCTGCCATGACGTCGGGAACTACCCCGCAGAAGGCTCCGGAATATGACCGTTTTGAATATTACACTCCGGCCGAACTCCTCGACGCCAACAGGCAGCTATGTGAGACGAGCTGTTCACTATACTTCCAGAGCTTAGTCGGTCAGGAACGACTTGGACCAACGTTAGACTACTTGGAAGTACCTCCAGAGATTGCCGACGCAGGTGGCCCACTAGAAGACTACTCTCCAGAAGAACTCTGGCAACTGGCAGCCCCTAACTACTCCTTGCTGTTGAGAGGAGAAGCAGGTGCTGATGGTCACATCTTGAAATCATTAACTCTCGATCGTTTTTGGGATTCGTTTATCGACAGCAGTATCAGGCCTGGTACACGAGTGCTGGACATGGGCTGCGGCGAAGGATGGCTGATTGAAAAACTGCTTAAGCAGACAAGACTCGCCTATGGACTTGAACTTGTAGAGCAGTTGAGTTTGAGACCTGCTGCCGAAGGCCATGTCATCAGAGGCAACATTTGTGAAGCCGATAAGTTGTTCCCGGAAATGCGGTTCGATTGGATTCTCTTGAACCTCATGTTGTTCTGGCTGCCGGATCTCGAGATGGCGGTTTCTTCTATCACATCGTTACTTGTGAGAGGTGGCAAGGTGTTGGTAACTACAACAACGCCAGAATTCACGAAAAACGGCGAATGGGCAGAAACAAATGACAACTGGATTTGGCATGTCTCTGCCCCGCTGCGCAGGCAGCGTATACTCGCCATGATAAATCGCTCCGTAGGCCCGCTCTGGTTCTATCCACGCTCTACTATTGACATAATCAACTCGTTTGGGAATAGGCAAGCATACTGCGAAGGAGGGCAGCACCTATATATAGATACCTACTTGTCACCTCAGGAGCGAGATGACATTCTGTCGATGTACCCGTCGCTTAGACGTCATGAAATGCTGCCGGCTTTCACAGTTCTAACATTTGTCAAACCTTAGGAAAATGCACCAAAGAGGTGGTTCACATGTCAGTGGATGCAGTCAACCGTGTCAAGGTATGGAATACCTTTTTTAGACTAGCGCGTGAGCAAGCAGTGTCCGCAAAGAAGCTTCAGGACATTAATTGGTCTGATCCAGGCCATGTCTTTGGCGGCGGCACATTAGATAACGAACGCATTCACTCATTGGCCGTCATAGCTTGGTGTTTACTTGCGCTGGAGGCAAGAGAAGCTCATCTTATAGAAGAACTTAAAGACCAAGGGAAGTTGACTCCGGCGCAGGCCAAGGCAGCGCATTTTCTCGGCATTCAAGAGCAGTGGGCACTGATGCCAAAATTAGCCGGCAAAAGTGGCAAACACAACAATATTCGTTTTGACAAGCCTCCACATCAGGCTATAGCGGAACTTGCCTCGCTTCGTAACGATCTTTTCCATGTTAATTATGAAAACCTATTAAAGAAGTTGCCCACTCCCCAAAAGGCAGTGAGCCTTTTCAATCAGTTTGTATATGCTATGGAGGACATGAACGTAATTCTAAGACGACACAAGAAACGCCACAAACGGGTCTTAAGTATTGCCTTGGACAAGTTGAATCTAGACACTATTTGATAATTAGCCAAACTGTGCAACTCCGGACGAACAAGATGGGGTTACCTGATCACCTAAAGGGCAACTTCAAGTTGTATTCGGTAGATAATCCCTGTCCACTACCACCGCGTTATAGTGCCAGCCAACCTCGAAGAGCCATAAGGGGGCAAAATGTCTGGAGGACAGGCTGAATTCGGGTCAACAGATGCGGGGCAGAGGATCTCCCACCAGCATATCAACTATCCTTGAAGCGCCAAACCGGGTCTTCATCACCACCCTGCCGGGATGATCCGCCTGCACTTCCCCAATGATAGCCGCCCCTCTGCCACAGGTGTTTCGGCGCATCTTCTTCAGGATTGCCTCTGCGTCCTCAGGGGCAACCAGGGCCACCAGCTTGCCCTCGTTAGCTATGTAGAGCGGATCGAGACCCAGCATCTCGCAGGCACCGCGCACTTCCTCCCGCACCGGTATCTTCTCTTCCTCTATTCTGATACTTACCTTGGACTGCGCCGCCAGTTCGTTCAGGGTGGTGGCCAGCCCGCCTCTGGTAGGATCACGCATGGAGTGGATTCGAGGGCTGACTTTGATCATCTCAGCCACCAGCCCGTTGAGAGGAGCACAATCGCTCTTGAGCCGCGTGGAGAAGCGCAGTCCCTCTCGCTGGCTGAGCACAGCGATGCCGTGATCGCCTATGGTGCCGCTCAAGATGACCTTGTCCCCCGGCCTGGCATTGGAACCTGAGATGTCCACCCCTTCCGGAACAAGGCCTACTCCAGCCGTATTGATGAAGAGCTTGTCGGCGCTGCCCCGATTTACCACCTTGGTGTCCCCGGTAACAATCTGCACTCCAGCTTCTCTGGCCGCCATCTGCACCGAGCCGACTATCCGTGTCAGATCCTCCTGAGGAAGCCCTTCTTCGATAATAAAGGACAGGCTCAGGTAGAGAGGCACCGCCCCAACCATAGCCAGGTCATTTACGGTGCCGCACACCGCCAGTTTGCCAATATCACCGCCGTGGAAGAAGATGGGATTGACCACATAGCTATCGGTGGTGAAGGCCAGCCTTCCTTCAAAATCAAAGACAGCCGAGTCATCCAGCTTCGCCAGCAGAGGATTGGAAAGAGCCTGAAGGAATGTCTTCTCGATCAGCTCGCGGGCCAGCTTTCCGCCACTGCCGTGGGCCAGGATGATCTTGTCACTCACCAGCAGCTCCATAGATATAATAGGCAGCGCAGCTTCCCTCAGAGGAGACCATACACGGCCCGACCGGACTGGCCGGAGTACAAACGGTGCCAAACAGTTTGCAGTCCCGGGGCGTCTTCACCGCCCGGAGTACCTCACCGCAAATGCAGCCCTTTGGCTCAAATGCAGGTCCGGGATCAAATTCAAATGCCAGCTCAGCATCAAAGCGCTGATATGCCTTGCTCAGCCTGAGGCCGCTATCAGGGACCAGGCCCATACCCCGCCAGCGGGCAGAGCAGGGTTCAAATACCTGATACATCAACTCTAAAGCCCGCTGATTTCCCTCTGGACGCACCCCCCGGCGGTAGGCGATTTCAACCTTCGACTCCGCCTGCTCGATCTGCAGCACCAGCATATAGACACACTGGAGGATATCCAGAGGCTCAAATCCAGAGACCACACAGGGTATACCATAGTCACGGGCTATAAACTCCCATGACCTGGAGCCCACGATAGCACTCACATGCCCGGGACATATCAGGCCACTGACCTTGACCTCTCCCGAATCAAGGAGCTCTTTTATTACCGGAGGGCAGAGTTTATGTAAAGAAATAACGTAGTAATTGCGCATTCCCTCCTGCTCAGCCTGAATAACCGAGGCGGCGACAGTCGGAGCCGTCGTCTCGAAACCAATCCCCAGAAAGATGACTGATCTCGACGGATTCTCTCTGGCGATCTGCAAGGCATCCAGTGTGGAGTAAACAATGCGGACATCAGATCCATCAGCTTTGACTTCCTGCAGGCTGGAACGGCTGCCGGGAACCCTGATCATGTCCCCAAAGGTGGCCAGGATCACGCCCGGAATCCGGGCCAGGGCAATGGCCTTGTCGATGTCAGCATTATCAGTCACACAAACAGGGCAGCCGGGGCCGGAGAGCATCTCGATGGTGGCAGGAAGGAGCTGGCGGATGCCGTGCTTCATAATGGCTACGGTGTGTCCGCCGCAGAACTCCATCAGGCGGACCCTTTTGGTAGAATGTTGCTGAATGCTGCGGATGAGCCCCCGGGCTAACTCGGAGCGCCGAAATTCGTCAACAAACTTCATGCTTCTTCCTCATCCGCTGCGCCTTGCGCCATCTCTTCCAAAATCCTCAGGGTTTCCTCAGCCTCCTCTTGATTGACGACATTGATAGCATAGCCGGTATGCAGCAAAACATAATCCCCCACCATGGCTTCAGGGGTGAGCAACAGGCTGGCCCGCCGGCTGACGCCTCCGATCTCAACCTCGGCCACGCTGCCATCAATGGATTTGACTAACGCCGGTATGGCAAGACACATGATTATCTCGCTTCAGTTCCCTCTTCATATACTACGCTTATCGTGAGTGCCAAGTCCATCGCCAACGAGCATGTGATTATGCCCCGGCAAAATGGGCAATCACCGCCTGGCCCAGAGAGATCCCGCCATCGTTGCACGGCACCACGCTGTGGGTAAGCACCTTGAAGCCCTCTTTTCGGAGTGCCTCAAGGGCAAGCCTCGAAAGCAGTCGATTCTGAAACACACCGCCACTCAAAGCCACCAGCTTGATGCCATTTCCCCTGGCTACAAGCTGGCACATCCGGACAATTATCTCAGCCATGGTTCTGTGGAACCTGGCTGCCATCAGGGATACAGGAACGCCTTCCCTCACTTCTTTAACCACTGCCGATATAAGCTCCCCCAGCTTCACCACATTACACCCTGCTTCCTCAACAATAGAAAAGGGATAGTGCCCACCATCCAGACTGTCTATCGCATCCAGAGCCACCATCTCCAGTTCAATAGCAGCCTGAGCCTCATAGTCCACCACCCCACGGACTCCGGTCAAAGCGGACACAGCATCAAACAGGCGTCCGGCACCTGACGTCAGTGGAGAATTGAGCCTCCGCTCCAGCTGGCGTTTCACGACGGCCAGCTCCTCAGGGTCAACCCTGCTCAAGACGGGCAATCCTGCCAAAGAGACATCTTGTCCCATCAGAGTGTAAAGATATCCCAACGCCATGCGATAGGGTTTGCGTATCGCCGCAGCACCTCCGGGCATAGGCACAGTCTCCAGGTAACCTGCCCTTTTGAAGGACTTCCAGTCGGCCACCAGGAACTCACCACCCCAAAGCGTGCCGTCAGCACCGTACCCCGTTCCATCGAACGCTACACCGATAACAGGGCCTTCCACATTGTTCTCCACGAGGCAGCTTACTATATGAGCATGATGGTGCTGCACAGGGACAAGCCTCAAACCAGGCTTGCCTTCGGCTTTCAGGCCCAGAGCATATTTGGTGGAAAGGTACTCAGGATGAAGATCATGGGCCACGATTTCAGGCTCTATACGGAACAGTTTCCGATAAAGCTCAATGGCAGCCTCAAAATGCTGCAGCGTTTCTTCATTCTCCATATCCCCAATGTGCTGGGACATAAACGCATGCTGGTCTCTGGTAAGGCAAAACGTATTCTTCTCTTCAGCCCCACAGGCCAGAACAGGCTGGGCCCTGAAGGGCAAGTGAATCGGATACGGGGCATACCCCCGGGCGCGTCGTATGGCCTGAGGGGCACCTCTCTCTACGACATAAACACTATCATCATATCTGGCATAGATATCCCGGTTATGAAGCAGAAAGTAGTCGGCAATCTGCCCCAGTCTCCTTAAGGCCTCATTATTGTCCTTGACAATGGGTTCTTCACTGAGATTACCACTGGTCATGATCAGGGGAAGACCTGCTTCTCTCATCAGGAGATGGTGCAGCGGAGTGTAAGGTAACATCACCCCCAGATATTTGAGCCCGGGAGCTACCTCCGGGCAAATAGACGATCCCTTCCTCCACTTCAGAAGCACGATAGGACGCTGCGGAGACAATAGCAGGCTTTCCTCCTCAGGGGAGACCAGGCAGTGCCTGCTGACTTCCTCCAGCGACGCCATCATCACTGCCAGAGGCTTGGAAGGGCGCCCTTTTCTCTCCCTCAAGACCTTTACTGCCTCCCTGTTTGTGGCATCACAGGTCAGAAGAAAGCCACCCAAGCCCTTGACAGCCAGGATTTCCCCCTCCTTCAGCAACTCGGCAGCCGAACGAATGGCATCAGTACTGTTGACCGGAGAGCCACGGCTATCGACCAGCTGCAGGCTGGGACCGCATCTGGGACAGGCATTCGGCTGGGCGTGAAAACGCCGATCGAGCGGGTCGTCATATTCTCTCTGGCAATCAGCACACATCTTAAAACGGCGCATGGTGGTCCGCGAACGGTCATAGGGGATATCCTTAATGATAGTGAATCGAGGCCCGCAGTTGGTGCAGTTGGTAAATGGGTAGCGATAGCGCCTGTCGCCAGGGGAGAAAATCTCTTCCTGGCATGCCTGGCAAGTGGCAATGTCCGGCGAGACCAACTGGTACATCCCCTTTTGAGCATGGCTCTTCCTGATCTCGAAACCAGCACAGTTCCGTGGAGGAATTGGAGCCGCAGTGACTTCCTCTATTCTGGCCATAGGAGGAGCTTCTGCCTTGAGTTTTATCAGAAATCCATCTACCGACGCTTCTCTTCCTTCAACCTCAATCTCCACACTCCCCGAAGTATTGCGCACCCAGCCAGCCAGGCCATATTCATGTGCCAGCCGGTAAACAAAGGGCCTGAAGCCAACCCCCTGTACCACCCCACGAATATCTATCCGCAGCGACTTTGTGGACTCTAATCCAGCCATAATTCCAGCGACAATCTCACATTCACACCTTTGAAAGGCTATCGAGGGCTTCAACTTCCCGTTAGCGGCCCTATAATCTGGCTATTATCTGCCCCATCAGGGAAGTGTCATAACCGCCCAGTTTTTCCACTTCAGCCCTGAAGGAAGGCTGCTGCAGAATAGTCAGCAGAGGCTCAAGGAAAGGACTGTCATAGTAGATTCGCGGTATAACCAGGTCATATCGTTCCTTCAGCAGTGGAACGAAGTCCAGGTCCAGTGCCCTGGCTGCCGCTACAATCCCCAGTCCGGCATCTGCTGTCCCACTGGCAATCGCCGCAGCCACAGCCAGGTGAGTAAAAGCTGCCCGCTCATAGCCATCTATTTCGGCAGAATCTATCCCCATTTCCTTCAGTTTGAAGTCCAGGAGTACCCTTGTGCCAGCGCCCCTCTGGCGATTGATAAAGCTCACCCCCTGTCGCCGCAGGTCAGCCAGGTTACTCAATCTCTTCGGATTTCCCTTGGCTACCATCAATCCCTGTTCGCGGTAAACCAGATTGATAATAACCATCTCCTTGTCTCCGAGCAGGCGCTTCACATAGGACACATTGTACTCGCCACTTTCCTCATCAAGGAGATGTGAACCGGCAAGATGGGATTCTCCTCTTCTCAGGGCAATAAGCCCCCCCAGACTGCCAACGTTGGAAGAGGACAGGTTTCTCCGGGGATATTGTTTATGCAGGTGATTGGCCAATACATCCAGAGACAGATCATGGCTCCCCACTACTACAATGCCATTCTCTATATCTTCAAGATTACTCAAAAGATCGACGCGCACTCTCTGCCGCTCCTGAAGGCCTTCACTGCCTCGCGGGATACAGACCCATCCATCAGCCCTGACCATGGACATCGTGGCTCCCGCACCTCTTTGAAGAGGCGTAGCTAACAGTTCGCCACCCACCTGGCCCACCTTCACCCGCAGAAACTCATCTTCACCCATAGGAGAAAACACCTTGCGAGTCATCACTGCTTCAATGGTTCTCCGCCGTGGAGGAGCAGCGCCCTGTAGACGATAGACCAGGGGTTTCACAAAGAGCTCCATGGTGAGCGCGGCTGAGACAGGATAGCCGGGAACACCAACAACCGGCTTGCCCTTCACTAAACCCAGTACCACCGGATGACCAGGGCGGATGGCCACACCATGGACTACGACTTTCCCCAGATCAGCCACCAGTGAAGCCGTAAAATCCCGTCTGCCAGCCGAAGCGCCGGCATTGACTACCACTATGTCATGTTCAGATAATGCCTCAAGGATAGCCCTCTTCAGCTGATCATAATCGTCAGGCACCGGAGCAAAGCGCGTCGCCACCCCACCCCACTCCTTCACCAGACCAGCCAACACCAGAGAGTTGGATTCAATAATGTTTCCCGGTTTGAGATTACTCCCGGGCGGCACCAACTCCGTGCCCGTAGGGATGACAGCTACCTTCGGCCTACGCCTTACCTCCACATGACTTATCCCAGCCTGGCCAACAGATCCCAAATCCATTGGCTTAAGGAGATGGCCCTCTGACAGGATAAGCTCTGAGGCAATGATATCCTCACCCAGGAGGCGAACATGCTGCCAGGGAGCCACAGGCAGCATAACTTCTATCAGTCCCTCCTCGACAACCTGGATATTCTCTATCATCACCACTGCATCAAAGCCAGGAGGCAGCGGCATCCCTGTATCCACCCATTGCGCCTGCTCGCCGATCTTGAGCCGCACAGGTGCCCTCTCCGAAGAGTTACTCGTATCCTCTGAACGGATGGCCGCTCCGTCCATGGCAGCAGCGTGGTAGTGTGGTGAAGATATCCTGGCCCAAACTGGTTCAGCAGTAACCCTGCCCAGTGCTTCTTCAAGAGAAACGCGCTCACTCGCTGTAGGCACTAGCCCACCTGCTTCCTCCAGGGCAGAATTGAACCTCGTCAAAGCCTCGTCCAGAGGAATATCTTCGAGATAGAAGTGCCGCTGTTCTTTGGGATGATGGTCAGTTGGCATTACATCGCTCCACTAATCACGACACGTAGCTCCGCCAGATAAAAAGGCACAAGCGAATGAATTTTCTTCATAAGTCTTCCTGTAAATCTCGCCATTACTTATTCATGGCATTAATCAAACCAACCTTCCTTCGCCTTGAACCAGCCTTGATCTGCTTCTCTCTCAGAATAGCAGCTTCTACGTCATTACATACCTCAAAGTACACCAATTTAGTGACATTGTATTTCTGGGTAAACCCTCTGATCAGCTTTTGTTGATGCTCATAGGCTCTCCGCTTCAGGTCATTGGTGACACCTGTGTAGAGAACTATATCTGAGTTGTTAGTCATTATATAGACGTAGTAAAGCCTGTTCATTCCCATCACCACCCGAGATTGCTTCGTCGCCCTGCTCCTCGCAATGACACGTAAAGGCTACAGCCAAATGACCGTTTACCCTCACCAAGGACTCCTCCTTGTGACGTCTGCTTGTCTCCCATGTCATTGCGAGCCTATCTCTGAGCAAAGCAAAGAGATGGCGAAGCAATCTCCTCGAAGCCTCAGAACATCCTGACTGTGACGACCTCGCCTGCTGCGAGACCCGCTCTGTCGATGGGAATCCGGGCAATACCATCTGCCTTGACCAGAGCAAACATAAGGTTAGATTTGCCAAAAACCGGCTCCGCATATAACTCACCGTTTCTTTCTTCAATCTTCACCGGGATGTAGTCCTCCCTCCCCGGCGCCGAGGGGATGTTACGGGTGAGCCTGGCCTTGATTTCACATCGCTTCGGCAATTGGTTACATCCACTCAACTTATAGATCGACGGGGTAACAAAGATCTCGAAGGTTATCATAGCCGCAGCCGGATTGCCGGGCAGGCCAAAGAAGGGCTTTCGATCAACCAGGCCAAGGATGGTAGGCTTCCCCGGCCTGAGTGAGATACCGTGGACAAGAACGCCCGGCTCGCCCAGCGCATTGATAACCTGCGCAGTCATATCACGGGTGCTTACCGAGCTGCCTGCAGAGATAACTACTATGTCCGCCTCTTCCATAGCCCGACGGGCTGCCTCCTTCAAGAATTCAGAGTTATCTCTGACAATGTCAAATCTCAGAGGAATAGCACCGGCCTGCAGGGCAAGGGCAGCCAGTGTATAGGCATTGGTATTTCTGATCTGTCCTGGCCCCGGTTCATCACCAGGAGGCACCAGTTCGTCACCAGTAGGGATCAGAGCTACCTTGACTCTCTGAAAAACTGATACCTCGGTGATACCCAGGGCAAGCAGTGCCCCGATGTCCTGGGGTCGAAGCAGGCTTCCCCGAGAGAGCAGGGCTTCCCCCCTGGCCATGTCCTCCCCCACCTGAATGACATTCTCTCCCTTGGCCACCGGACGGACTACTTCAATGGTGGAGGCATCTACTTCATGGGTATTCTCTACCATAACGACAGCATTTGACTCACCGGCAAGCATGCCTCCAGTGTGGATCAAGGCTGTCTCCCCCGGAGAGAGGGTTACCCCGGCAGGTTTACCCATGAGTATCTCACCCACTACCTTCAGATACGCAGGCTGGCTCTCTGAAGCACCATGGGTATCTTCAGCTCTTACCGCATAGCCATCCATGGCTGATCGGGGGAAATGAGGCAGATCAACCGGAGCCGACGTATCGTCAGCAAGCACCCGACCCAGAGCCTCACTGGTGGGTATAACCTCCACCCGTTTTATGGCTGAAAGATGAGGCTCAAGTCTGGACCAGGCTTCCTGTGGGGTAAGTACCGTGAATAACTGTGGCATCCTCGTGAGACTAGGTTAGCACGAGGTAGAATAGAAAGGCAAACGTTGCACCAAAGAGATCACAGTTCGCGAAAGAGCAAGGAGGGCCAATCCTCGGGGAGGGAGGCCTCCTGGGCAGTTCTCAACTCTCCTTGAAGAGGGGTAATGGAGATCATGCCCCTGTCTACTGCATGTATATCTGTTCCTTCCTCAGCGTTCCACCATGGCTGCCCTATGGTAATCCGGTAGTTGTCCTTGCTGCCATCGGGGCCCATGGTAATAGCAGTACCATAGCCACCTCTCCCGACCCTGGTGATCTCAACACCACCTATCTTCTCTAAAGGTAGATTGGGTAGGTTTACATTGAGCAGTAGAGCCCCAAACCCTTTACAGCTAACTTTGCCGACCAGCAGAGGTGCCAGCCTGGCAGCAATTTCAAAGTTGGTTTCTTCTCCTGCCTGTACTGAAAGGGCAACCGATGGCACACCATGAAGATAACCCTGCAGGGCTGCGCCTACTGTCCCTGAGAGGAGTACATCATACCCCATATTCGATCCCCTGTTGATACCGGAGAAGACTATCGCGATGTCCTCCATGATCCGCAGAGCCAGGATAACGCTGTCTCCCGGCGTTCCCCCAACCGAATAGGCCTTTACCGACGGCACCAATGAGTCCACCTCGGTCAATTTCACTGATCGATGCAGACTGATGGAGGTGCCAGTGCCGCTCTGCTCGCGATCAGGAGCAAACACGACCACCTCGCCAACCCTGGTTAGCCGCTCAGCAAGAGCCCAAAGGCCGGGAGCATGTATGCCATCATCATTAGTAACCAGTATCTTCATTTGTCATTGCGAGCCTGTCTCCGAGCGAAGCGGGGAGACAGGCAAAACAAACTCAAGCCTAGCACCAGAGACTGCCGCATCGCCCTTCCCACGGAAGGGGCTCCTGGCAGTAACGCGGGTTAATGCCCATTAGGTATACTTGTAGAACCCCCAGCCATTCTTCTTTCCGTAGCGCCCCATGGTGACCATTGCCTTGAGCAACGGCGGCGGAGCATAAACGGGGTCCTTGAACTCGTCGTACATGGCGCAGGCCATGGCGTACATGGTGTCTAGTCCGGCAAAGTCCATCAGGGTGAAAGGCCCCATCGGTGAATTCGTCGCCCCCATCCAGGCCTGATCCATTTCCTCTATAGTGGTCCATCCCTCGTCGAGCATGCGGATGGCGTTCATCATGAATGGGAAGCCAAGGCGATTGACGAGAAAACCAGGTGTATCCTTGGCAAAGACCACCTTCTTGCCCAGTGACTTACTGACCTTCTCCGCCATCTCGACGGTCTCTTTGGAAACGGCGATAGTCTTCACGATCTCCACCATCGGCATGACCGGGACGGGCTGGAAGAAATGCATACCGATTACCTGGGACGGCCTCTTCGTTGCCATCGCCATCTGCAAAATGGATAAACACGAGGTGTTGCTGGCCAGGATCGCATGCTTAGGGCAGACTTTGTCAGCAGCCGCAAACACCCTCTTCTTCTCCTCCATATTCTCAATCACAGCCTCTATCACCAGGTCACAATCCTGGAAATCTTCCATCTTAATAGTGCCGTGGAGACGTGCAAGGGTAGCATCTCGATCCTGCGCTGACAATTTGCCCTTGCTAAACGCTTTCTCCAGCGAAGACTTGAGCGACGCCATACCCTTATCCAGAAACTGCTGATTAACTTCCAGGACCACTGTTGAGTAGCCAGAACGAGCACAGACCTCAGCAATGCCCGAGCCCATTAATCCGCAGCCGACTACACCCACTTTCTTGATTTCCATGAAACCTCCTTTATTCCCACTCCAGAAGTCTATCTAAGCAGAAAGCTCAATAAGCTTTCCTTTAAGTCCCTCCAGCCTCTCCTTATATGGTTGGGCAAATCTATCTGACTCCTGCTGCCACTCCGGGAGAACCCTGTGGTTGATGCTGCCAATGGCGCTACCTGAAATCCTTAGCTGGTGCAACACCCCCCTGGCTGCAACCTCTATCTCTTGTCTCCCTTCTTGCTCAACCTCCCGGTATTCTTGAAAGAGTTGCTCTATCTCAGCCTTGATTTCCTTTATATCTCCCTCTTTCTTTAAACCGGAAATCCCTTCAACTACCTTCTCCAATCTTTCATAGTTGCCTAGATCGATCGACTGAATTAGTTTAGAGGCCAGGGAGGCTCTAACCAGATCTTTTTCCTCAGCCTTATACTTGTCGAGTTCTACTTCCAATTGCCACAGAGCCAGTCCGCTGAGGTACTTGTCAGTCAGTATTTGCGCGATCTCGCCGTATTTCTCTTCCTTTTGTCTCTTCAGTTCCCCGGGAGAGAGCTTGCCTAACCTATCCACCTTCTCCATAGCCAACTCCCAGGCACTCTTTATCTCTCCCACACTGACCTCCAATACCGAAGAGCAGGAAAGCAGGTTGACTGCTTTCCTGCCAATGTTCACTGCAGGGCTGGTCTCGCTAAAGTATCAGACCGAGACGTTCCCCTCCTATTATAGCGTGCTATATCCACCGTTGACGCTGATAGTCTGGCCATGGATGAAGGAGGCGGCATCGGAGCACACGTAGAGAACTGTATTGGCCACATCCTGCGGCACAGCAACTCGCCCGATAGGATACAGTTTCAACTGCATCTTCTTCATGTCCTCAGGCATGGTTTCCTGCGTGACGCCCTGGGTCATGGACAACTCGGAGACATGCTCCTTCTTCTCCGGGATAACGCCGGCAGGGCAGATACAGTTGACGTTAATGTTGTGGCGGCCCACCTCCTTGGCAATGGCCTTGGTGAAGCCGATGACACCACCCTTACACGCCGAATAAACCACCTGTCGGAACTCCCCTATCCTACCCGCCTCGGAACCAATGTTGCAGATCTTGCCATACTTGCGGGGGATCATCTGTTCCAGCGCTGCCCTGGTGCAATTAAGAACGCTCCAGAGGTTCAGGTTGACCATCTTCTGCCAGGTCTCCCGCTTCTGCTCCATGAAGAGCCCCCAGGGGCTGTCCAGCCAGCCGACGCCATTGACCAGCACATCGATCTTGCCGAAATCCTTCATAGTCTCTTTGACCATCGCATCAACGGACTCAAAGCTGGTCACGTCTGTCTTTATGAATACGATCTTCCCGCCCCCACCCAGAGCACCGGCCTCGGCCGCCACCTTGGGCCCCTGCTTCTCATCGATGTCGGCGATAACTACATTCGCTCCCTCTTTGGCAAAAGCCAGCACATTGGCCCGGTTGATATTGGAGCTTCCTCCAGTCACAATTACTATCTTACCTTTATAACCCAGATCCATGTTCCCTCCTCCTGTTTGAATTCATTGCTTCTGATGACAGAGCGCTGATTAATTCGCCCAAACGAATCGGTGCCCCTTTGTCACCTAGAATACGAACGGGTCTCCTTCACTGCTCCTGAACTTCGGAGGCCTCTTCTCCAAGAAGGACTTCGCCGCCTCGATATGGTCCGGCGAGTTGAGAGTATGGTATTCGTAGGCAATGGTGGTATCGAACAGCAGATTGATCCGATCCATCAATATCTTGTTGAGGGACATCTTGGTCAGGCTTATGGCCAAAGTCGGCCCATCAGCGAATTTCTTCGCGTACGCCCAAGCCTCTTCCATCAGCTTCTCAGGCGGCACAACTTTGGTTATCAAACCGATACGCTCAGCTTCTGCTGCACTAACCATTTCTCCAGTCATCAAGTACTGTTTTGCCTTGCACATGCCCACCAGCAAAGGCCATATGATGCAGCCGCCGTCACCCGGGAGTATTCCCACCCCGATATGCGGGTCACCGATGCGGGCCTTCTCCGAAGCGATCACTATGTCGCACTGCAAAGCGATTGTGGCTCCGAGTCCAGCGCAGGCGCCGTTCAGAGCAGCGATAACCGGCTTGCGACAAGAAAGCAGGTTGATGATAATCCTCTTCACACTGGTGCTGGAAATACGAATGGTGTGATCCGTATAACCATTTATCATAAGATTGATGTCACCGCCTGCTGAGAAGGCGCGGCCAGCGCCAGTCAGGATGACCGCATTGACTTCCGTATCCTCATTCATGTCCTCAAATATGTGCTCTATCTCTGCATGCTCCGGCTTGCCAATGGCATTCATGGCATCCGGGTTGTTCAGGGTAAGGATGGCTACCCTATCCTTCTTTTCCACTTTGATAAACTTGTATTTACTGTAGTCAACCATTAGTTTGACCTCCTTCCGTTTTATAACCTTTCCGCCGTCCTGGCTACATTCCCAGTTCCTGCGCCACTATCTCACGATGAAAGTCAGCATCCCCAAAGTACAACTCCGCAGCCTTCGCCCGCCTAAAGTACAACTCCAGATCATGATCCTTCGTGAAACCAATAGCA
>JAPLHP010000021.1 GCA_026389585.1 Chloroflexota bacterium
TCCAAGACGTCTGCCGTGCTATAGACTCTTTTACCCTGGCACATAACGAACATGCAGAACCCTTCGAATGGACCAAGAGAGTAATACACCCTGGTCACCTAAAACATATGTATGGAGATTTATGCAACTAAGTACTAGTGCTTAGTTGCAAGAACAGGCGTCATTCTCTTTGCTAGAGGAGACCCTTCGGCTTCGCTCAGGGTGACATATCGCCAACTGTGTCATTCTGAGCGCAGCGAAGAATCTCGATTGTTACGCTTACTTGTGCAACCAGACAGCCCCAAGGCGTTGTTAATATAGCATCATGTATGACAAGGCCTGTTGCAGGTAGAAGGCTAGCCCTTTATAACTCCGATGATTTCGCGCATATCAGGTAGTTGACGTATCTCATACACTTTGACGAAGGCAATTTTGCCGTTCTCGTCCACGATGATATTTGCCCTCTCAGAGAAACCGTTCTTCTCTCTGAAAATGCCGTAAGCGCCCGCAACCTGGCCGTGTGGCCAAAAATCAGATAGCAAACGTACGGCCTTAATTCCGAGATTATCAGCCCATGCCTTCTTCGATGGAACCGTGTCAACACTGAGTCCTACCGGGATTGTATTCAAGGATTCCAGAACCCCTCTGTTTTCTTCCAGTGATTGCATCTGCTTGGCACAGATTTCTGTCCAAGCAAGAGGGTGAAAGGATAGCAGGACTCGCCTCCCTTTTAACTCCGACAGCTTGAAATCTGTGCCGTTCTGATCTTTGAGCACTAATTCCGGCGCTGTTTCTCCTATGCTTGCCAACCTCTGTTTCTTGTCCATCGAGAAGACCTCCCTCTTACTCAGTTTTGCCAACGGTGGTACTCAGTCTATCCAGCGCTGTCTGGGCATCCGATATGGTCTCCAAAGCCTAGCCAAACATCAAAGAATAGTCAATGCCCCCTCGTTGGGCATCATTGGTGCCTGCATGAATGAAGCTGAGTGAATAACCCGGGAAATCCTCAAAGCACCACTATCCTAGCTGAGCAGAGCAGCCGGCGATGATTCCGCCACAACCCCCTTCGAGCCGACCTGGTAGTTCATCACTTCTTCGACATAGAGATTCAAGAGCTCCTGCACCTTTTCTCTGGAGAACATGGATGGCCTGTAGGTCAAAGAGATATTCAGGGTCCTGTTGTAGGTACTGAGGGCAAAGGCCAGTGTCCACGGGGTCGTCACTGGCGGTGCGCCAGTGATATTGAGTATCCTGGCCTTGCCTATGTGAGTGACAGCCGGTTCCTCGGAGCCTATCTTGGGCCAGATGACGCCGATATTGGTCACGTCAGGGCAATCACCATGTGTCCGCAGGAAAACCAGGAACCTGAAGACCTGCAGGTAGACGATCGGCGGGAGTCGGGTAAGAAAATAGAAGAAGTAGATCAGCGAGAAGGCCCTCCTGTTCATGGTCACAGAGAGCGTATATGCCCTCAACTTCTTCAGCAGCTTCGCCTGATCCGCCCTGTCTGCAGGCCAGGTAGTTGGGGAGATCCAGGATACCTGGTTTGAAACGACATGGCGAAACTCCTTGGGGCTGATATTCACAACGACCATGGCCCGCACCTTATTGCTGGCCTTTCCATGCATCCGATTCCATTTATCCACTATCCGGTAACACGACGCCAGAAGTATGTCGTTCACCTCGACGCCGGCCGATGTTGCTTTGGCTTCGATCTGCTTCAGTTTCTCTGGGCCTATAGTGGTATTGCAGAAGAAGGTATCTCTCGATCGCCCTGATTTATCATGGTAAAACCTCGACGGAGAAGGAACAGCCGCCAGAACCAGGCGGTAGACAGTATCGTAGATTATCTTCCAATAGTAGTTCTTTACCCTGGCCCTCTGGCTCTGGGCGAATTCAAACAGGGCATCCCCCTTGCGGGACAGGCGGATATCCTCCGGCGGCTTATAATCGCCGGGAACCTCATTGTTGTAGAACTCAATGATCTTCCTTATAAAGAACATAGCGTGGATCCCATCCGCTGCCGAGTGATGGAAAGTGAAAACCAGGGTGGATTGAGTCTCATTCTTCCTCAACAGAAGTACCCGGAAAGGGAACTCCTTCCTCAGATCCAGGGGCTTGTTCATCCATTCAAAGAGACATCGATCGTAGTCCGAATCCGGGATCTGAGCCAGACTCTGCACGGTGAGGACGCTGTTTCCGAGGTCATCCTGCACTTCGCGGTCAATCCTGAGGTACTTGCCCCGCAGGACTGTCCTCATTACGGGGTGGGCCATCTGGGCGGACACGATAGCCTGGTTCAATCTGGACGGGTCAATCTCGCCCTCGAGGTACAGGAAAGCGTGAATGATAAAGGGCTCGTTTACCTCCTGAAAGGCCAGGACGGTCCTGTCCATGCAATTGAGCGGTATCAATCTGCGAGACGCTTTCATCTTTCCTCGCTGATAATGACGTTGGGGATATGTGCCACACCCACCGTATGACCTGCACCAACTAATTCTATCACTCCAGCCTCAGCTTGGATACGAAGGGGGATAGACTGAAGTTCTGCAAGACGCCGGTGGGGACCAGTCACCCCTGGAGGAGGCGCAATCGGTGAAATGCCCCATACGACTAACATTACGACCGGTACCAAAAAGGGGGCAGCTCCAAATATGCCAGGTCTGACTCTGGAGGTGGTACAATGACTGGGGACTGGGGACCAACACCTCATGAAGCAAAGGTAAATAATGGCAGACACTATTGAGGGTAGAAACCCGGTAATTGAGGCACTAAAGTCTGGCCGTCCCATAAATAAAATATTGCTTGCCGGCGATATCGGACGGCATACCGCAGTTGCCCAAATATTGAACCTTTCTCAAGCCAGGGGGATACCCGTGGAATACGTGACCAGACGCGTTATTGATGAGTCGAGCACAACTTCTGCTCACCAAGGGGTCATTGCTTACGCGGCAGCCAAGGAATACATCTCCTTAGAGGACTTGCTCACTATCTCTAGAGAAAGGAACGAACCGCCCCTTTATTGTATCCTTGATGGTATTGAAGACCCCCAGAATCTGGGGGCGATTCTAAGGACCGCCGAGGCGAGCAGTATTCACGGTGTGATTATCCGTTCAAGAAGGGCTGTGGGGCTCACTGCTGCCGTGGCCAAGGCATCGGCTGGTGCTATAGAGTATGTGCCGGTGGCAAGGGTATCCAATATCTCCCAGACTATGGTGACACTGAAAAGAAATGGTGTCTGGGTTGTTGGCATAGACCCTGCCGGCAAAATAGACTACAGCCAGGTGGACTTTATGCTGCCGACAGCAATTGTCATAGGTAGTGAAGGCAAGGGACTATCGGATTTAGTCAAAAAAACGTGTGATTTTCTGGCGTCTATCCCAATGCTGGGGAAGATTACCTCACTTAACGCCTCTATTGCTGCGGCGTTAGTAATGTACGAAGCCTTGAAACAAAGAAGCCGGTAGTTTTTGTTCCTCAATCCCAGCGCTAGCGCGCCCGGGCAACAATTAGCCACTCTGTTCAATGCAATCTCCCGCTCCGAAACCAGGATGCAGATACCAGATACAATCGCAGCCCAGAAAACAGGTTTTCCGAAAGGCCCCTCTTTGTATCCAAGCTGAGGTTGGGGTGGTATGCAATGGCATTGAATACATGGCATATTCTGAACCAGAAGCCCTGGTGGCAACACCTATGCCCAGGGAACCGACAATGCCCCAAACTCCTGAAACAGCGGGTGACAACAAAGATTGACATGGGACTGGGAGTGAAGATGCAATTCAACAGAAGATGAGGGCGTTCTCTCTATCATGTGGTGAATTCTTGAGGTAAGATAATTGTCTAGGTGAGCAAGAGTCGGCCATCTGCCAAGCCGGGTAACTGGAGCTATCTGATGTACGAGGACACGCCCAGGTATGACCGGATTACGAAGATTATGATAGCTGCAATCTTGGGGGCTTTCCTTGTGACAGGGATTGGCCTGCTTTTCTTGCCAGACTCAACGAGGCCCTGAAAGCAGCTTAAGATTCACAGCAAGTGGCCTGGACAGCCTGAAGTTCTGCTAAGCACCGCACCTGGAGAGCCTACCAGCCATTTCTGTGCACTTTCGCTTCGTCGTATCGGCTGGACGGTTTGGGCTGCCTTACATCAGGATATCCGAAGGGAACAAAGGAGATTGGAATGACATGGTCTGGCAGATTCAGTAGCTTGCGCACTTCCGGAATAGAGTTGGGGAAGACAGCAGTCCAGACTCCTCCCAGTCCTTTAGCATGAACCGCCAGAAGAATGTTCTGTGTGGCAGCACAACAGTCATGCAGATAGAATCCCCCGAGCTTGTCCAGCTTCTTATCGCCGCAAACCAGTATCCCCACGGGTGCTCCATTGGGAGTATTGCCGTTGATCTTCACAAAGTCTTCGAGGATCTTACCGCTCAGCACCACAAACTGCCATGCTTGCTCATTCACCGCTGATGGGGCATTCATTGCCGCTTCCAGCACGTCTTTGATATCCGCATCAGAAACGGCATTGGATCTCCACTTCCTGACACTTCCTCGTGAAACAATCACTTCCAGGATGCTATCCATCTGTCCTCCATTTCTTCCCGCGCTTCTCCTTGGTGTGACCCGCCTGCCACCCATTGTACCACCCCCAACCTCAGATTGGATACAAAGGGAGCTTGGCTGGGGTTCTACGGGGCGATGGTGGGGTGAGGTCTGCTACCCAGGCCCCGAGACGGCTCTCTTGGGTTTCAGGGTCCTCAGCCATCCGGCCCATAAAAGGAGGACGAAGGCCATGTTGAAGAGATAGAAGTAGTCGTGCACATAGACGCCAGTGCGCCAGTCAATGTAAACGCTGATAGTGATGCGGAACAGATTGAAACAAACCAGGATGACGGTGCCAGCAGCCAGACCTAACAGCCGCTGTCGCCGCGTGGCTTTGAACTCTGCCATCACCAGGGCAAGATAAGCCCAGAAGAGCACCCCGCCCAGGCAGGCAACATCGATGGTATAGGCCACGGTGGGATTGTTGGTTGTGATGAGGGACCCTGAGACAGAAGTGTCGACACCGGCGCGGGTCAGTGTCCATCCCACGGACGCGGCGGTGAGTTGCTGCATGGTGCGATGGACGGAGGGCACGAGCCAGAGGAAGCCCATCTCCAAGCCCATAAGACAGAGGAAACTCACTCCGTAACGCACCAGGAAGCGCGCCAGTGGCTGCTTGAACCTCCGTGGGGCGATGTAATAGCCTGGTGCGCCAAACAGGGCTACAAGTCCCAGGAAGATGGCTAGCACCACTGGCCACGAGTTCAGGAAACTATGACGAATTTCCAGTAATCACCTGCCTCTTTGGTATTATTCGCTCCCAAACGAACATGGCTGCCTCATCTTCACAGCATAGGGCAGATTCAACGCCAAAACAAGATTAAATAAAACTGGGGTGGATAGTCTCTATCCACCCCAGCAGGGTACTTGTGATTGGCAATCTGCTAAGCCTTCGCCCGCCTCCTATAGATGGCGTAGCCGATCACTCCAGCAGCAGCCACAGCTATGGCTGCTATGTAGATGCTGGGGAAGACTGAGCCTGAATGCGCACCAGCGCCCGGGTCACCGATTTGCCACCAGGAAAGCGTAGAGTCCTGCCCATAGATAATGTTGTTTACGGTGTTCACCGAGGTTGTGACGTCCTTCCAGCCGGTTCCGCCACAATGGAAAAGCCTCAGGTTCTGCGCGTCCGATGTGCTTGATGGGTCATAGCTTCTGACCACAGTCACATTTCCGGTGTGGGTCGCATCGGTAGTGATATGGTACGTTGCACCTATGGGGCGGTATCCCGCAGGCAAACTCCCAGGGCCACTCCCACATGGTGCAGTCTCTTGCGTCACTGTTGTATTTCCTGCCACACTGACGTTGGCGAAAGTGATGGTCATGCCATTAAGCACGACCGTAACATTCGAGCCAACCGGCGTATTGGGCTGTGACGGAACATAGTTCACTTGATTATCCGTGCTGGTGGAGGCAGTGTTAGCGTTCCCCGCTGCATCGTGGGCTTTGTTCTGATCAATGCTGGCAATCACTGTGCCGTTGCCAGTCATGCCGCTGACCGCTACGTTATAGGTGGTGCCGCCGCCGCTAATCGTAGC
>JAPLHP010000022.1 GCA_026389585.1 Chloroflexota bacterium
TTAATGAACACCCTTAAGGTCTGGTCGTAACTCCTCAGGGTGTTCGGAGATCGCAGTTCACCCCGCAACATTATCATAAATGATTCGACCATCATTTGGCGGTTAATGTCATCCATGGATGATTCGCCGATTCCTCGTGGCGCAAAGTCTGTCATATAGCACCTACCTTTCAGGAATTTGGCCTATCTTATCATCTCAATCAGCGGTGTGTCAAGTGGTCTTTGGGCCGAAAAGGGCTATTTCACGCACAAAAAGGGGGGTATTGACAGTTGGGGATAGAGATGATAATATTCCCAAATCAGACGTGCTTCAAGTTTTTCGAAGCTATGCCTTGCTTGCCAACGAACCAGCCCCTGGGCCGTCTTCCTCATTGGAACAAGTATCCCACACTACATTGCAGTATGATTATGAAAACAAGTGTACCAGCAGGTAAGATCACTTCGTGGTAACCGGTGGATGTTCAGGAATTGGCCGCCCTAATGCATTGGCTTCTGCCAGAAGGCGAACGAAGGTTGTGTCACTGATCGGGAAGTCCAAGCTTTTATTAACCAGTGCATTAAATACTTCCCATAGAAGGTGATTTTGTAGTATGCTTCGTTAGAACAATTCTGCACCACTAATTGAGAGGATACTGCCCGATGCAACCGGGTCTCACATAGCTTTGACCCTACGTAACATTTTCGCTCATGCAAGCAATCATGAGCTATCCGTTGCTACGCAAATGAATAATGGGCAGTACAGGATTTGAACCTGTGACCTCTTGCGTGTGAAGCAAGCGCTCTAACCACTGAGCCAACCGCCCAAGGATGCATCTATTCTAGCCCCAGAAATCACCTTTGTAAACACATTTGAGTGCATCATGTTGAGTGCATCATCCCACCCAAAGAAGATATGGGATGGGAAGAAATCAAAGAAAGGCAGCACACCCTGCCATCCTGCCGCATGGCAATGATAGCCAGCTTGTCGCCTGACTTAATGCCGGCCTTAGCCCTAATGTCCTTGGGCAGCACCATCTGCCCCCGCTCATCCACACTGACCACCGCCTCAACATTGCAGCAGTTCGCTTCCCCGCCTGCCGGAAGCCCGAAGGCTGCTTCTTTCGCATCCTTCACCATATTCATACCTCCCATCAGTCAGCAGTGCCCAAAGCCTGTGAATAATACTCCTTATGCGCTGGTTCCCAATAACCAGCGGCGGGGTCATTGGTGCAAGGCCTCCTGCGGTGATGGTGGGGAATAGCGTCGGACGATCTCTAGTACCTTGGCTCTTCCCTTGGGGTCTTGAAGCGCGCGGGTGATGGCTGACTGAACAGTCTCCGACCTGGCCCCATGGGTAAGGCGATTGAGGTTGCCTCGTGGGGCGCCGGCTCCATTGCGTTTCCCGCCTCGCATGTGATACATTCAGTCATCGATTTGTGATCTTGTCAATAGGAAGGCGGGGTTGAAGGGAGGTAAAGAGAAATGAAGTACCAGCACCGAATTGTCGTAGACCGTGAGATTGTGCATGGTAAGCCGGCCATCAAGGGCACCCGAATTCCCGTCTACGTCGTGCTTAATCTCCTGGCTGGCGGGATGAATGCACAAGACGTACTAGGGGAATACCCCAACCTGACCAAAGAGGATATCCTTGCCTGCCTGGAGTATGCTGCCGAATTGGCGCAGGAAGAGGTGGGGATACTTGAGGTGGAAGGGATTAGATGAGCCTTAAGCTCCTGCTGGATGAAAATATCCCTCCTCGGGTTGCCATGGAATTACGCCAATCGGGTTATGACGTGGTGCATGTAGGAGACACGGGCTTGAAGGGGTGCAAGGATTCAGAGGTGAACAAATCATGAACCTGAGCCGACGAACTAAGATAGTCTGCACCATCGGGCCAGCCAGTGGTTCGCCTGCCAAAATCAAGAGGCTTATCCAGGCGGGCATGAACATAGCCCGCCTCAACTTCTCCCATGGAACCCGCAAGGAACATGCCGAATATATCCGTGCCATTAGAGACACGGCCTCACAGCTCAATGTTCCGATAGCCATTCTCCAGGACCTGCCCGGTCCAAAGATAAGGACAGGCAAACTCAAGGAGAAAGCGGTTACTCTCAGGGAGGGTGATGATTTCACTCTCACCACCAGAAAGGTTGACGGCGATAAGCACAGGGTGAGTGTAAACCTGCCCGGCCTCTCCGAGAACGTGAAGCCAGGGAATATCATCTTCCTGAACGATGGGGCCATAAAGCTGGAGGTACTGGATAAGACTTCAACGGACGTGAGGTGCCGCGTCCTTATTGGAGGCATCCTGGAATGGGAGAAGGGCATCAATGTACCTGGAGTGAACCTGAGAATACCCCCTTTCATGGAAGTCGATCTCAAAGACCTGCTCTTCGGCGTGGAGCACGGGGTGGACTTTGCCGCCCTTTCCTTTGTTCGAGAGCCGGAGGATATCCTCCGAATGAGAAGGCTCCTGAAGGATAGAGGGATAGACATCCCACTGATTGCCAAGATCGAGAAATGGGAGGCCTGCCAGAACCTCGACGATATACTGGCAGTGGCAGACGGTCTCATGGTGGCACGTGGCGACCTGGGGATCGAGATACCCGTGGAGAAAGTCCCTTTGGTTCAGAAGGAAGTCATCAGGAAGTGCAACCGTGTAGGAAAGCCGGTGATCACCGCCACCCAGATGCTGGAGTCCATGGTGAATTCGCCCTTCCCTACTCGCGCTGAGGTCACCGACATAGCCAACTCCATTTTTGACGGTACCGATGCCATCATGCTCTCAGGGGAGACTGCCATAGGCCGCTACCCGGTAGAAGCAGTGAAGGTAATGACAAAAGTCGCTCTAGAGATAGAGGCCGTCCTCCCGTACGGCAAGATCATGCTCGATAAGGGAGCAGACCTCGAACCCCAGACGGATGACGCCATCAGTTATGCTGCGTGTCACACCGCTCATCAACTGGGAGCAGCGGCTATTGTTGCCTTCACCATGTCAGGCAGCACAGCCAGACGCGTAGCCAAGTACCGCCCGGGGATTCCCATTCTGGCAGCTACACCAAGCCCCAAACAGAAAAGGAGACTCCTTCTATCCTGGGGAGTATATCCCTATGAGGTGCCCGAGCCCGCTACTGTGCACGAGCTCTTTGCCCTGGGGGTGAGCTTAAGCCTGAAGACTGGGACCGCCAAGAGAGGGGATCTGATCGTCATTACGGCCGGCATTCCAATAGGCATTCATGGCACCACTAACCTCCTGAAGGTAGAAAGAGTAAAATAGGCTGAAATCTCCTCTCAATCCGAAGCCAAATCATGAAGGCAAAAGAAGAGATCGAAAACCGAAAGAGATGGAGTTACCACCACTAGGCGAGTCTCACGTCAGGGCTAGCTTTGACGTGATCTAGAAACTCCAACAGGATCTTACTTTTCAACTGGTTACGCTGCCGGACCGGGGCCACAAACTTACCCTTGATCCAGATTTGATGGGGCTCCACATGTATCAGCACACGGGGACCGCTCATGGCTTCGTCTAAGAACTTGGGATAGCCATTCTGGAACATCTGGCGAGCCTCGTTAAGGTATACCTCATCCTGAGACTTCAGGATGCTTTCGAGAAGTTCAGTCGCCCTATTCACATTGCTGTCAACAGTGATGGGAATACGCACCTCATCAAACATATAGTCAGAGGTAATCGCCTTCTGACGCACTGAGTAATCCTTGGAATAATTCAGCACCGGTTGGTCCAGGATCACCAGGTTTGGAACATGCAGTATCCTGCCGGTGAGCTCACCCCCCAGTTTCTCATCTTCCCCCACCTCCTCCAGGGTAGTATGTATAAAACCCACCCAACGCACATCGCCTTTAGTATTACCTATCCGGATTCTGTCACCCGGCGCATATATCTTGGAGAAATTGATAACGAAATAACCAAAGAAGCTGGCAGTGTACTTCTGAAGGGCCACAGCCAATGCCGCTGCCATGATAGGCATAGCAACAGCCATGTCGGGCACCTTTATCACCACCACCACGACAGACCCAATTAAACCCAGGACCAGCGTGATGGCTAATGCCAGCCAGAATAATCTCATGTTGCAGGATCACTCACGGGGAACGGGGTGGCCAACTTAGATATTTCTAACCAGACAAGCAACTTTGCTACCTAGATCCCTTTCTCCAAAATCATAACTATAGCAGCAAGATTAATGCAGAGCAACAGGCCACCGCTACTCCAGGTTTTCAGGCCCTGGTCAGCAATGGACTTCTATCACGCCGTTATGGGACCAGGCCAGCCCCAAGAAGTTGAGCTGCTATCGTAACCGCACAGGCCCAAATCCGTGGATTACTCTTCGTGTTAGTATCGTTCCTCACATCGCAGGGGTGGTTCGCGAACCGCCCCACACCATGTCATTCCCGTGCAAACGGGAATCCAGGCGCCCATGAGCTATGAACCATGGGCTATGCGCCCTCAAGGAAAGGCGTTGGGGTGGGTTCAGCCCTCTCGGGGCGGTTTGAAAACCGCCCCCTACGACGGGGCAACGCGTGGCTGTCGTCCTCATATTGCCCACTGTGTCATTCCCGCGGAAGCGGGAATCCACCCATTCTCCCTCCCCTGGCGGGAGGGAGTTAGAGGGAGGGGTGAACCTCACCCTCACCCTGGCCCTCTCCCATCCAAGGGAGAGGGAATTGCAGATATCCCCTCCTGGATTCCCACGTTCGTGGGAATGACATAAAAGTGAAGTTGTCATTGCGAGCCATTCTCCAAGCCGAGAGAGGAGAAGGCGCGGCAATCCATGGAAGGGCACGGGCATGACATTAACGCGAAGTAATCCACGGATTAAGGACAGACTAGCGCTATTGACAACTTATCTGACACGATTTAACATACGCTTACAGAGGCTGGGGCAAGCAAGCAGCAGAGGCTAAGTCCCGGCACTCCAGTTATGATTTTCGGGAGAAAAGGAGCAAAACATGAAACTGAGTGCTCGCAACGTTCTGAAAGGCAAGGTCAAGTCAGTCAAGCCGGGAGTGGTAAATGCGGAAGTCACCCTGCAATTGCCTGGCAAGATTGAACTGGTGGCAGTCATCACCAAGGAATCTGCCAAGAACCTGCAACTGAAGAGGGGCAAGGAGGTCTACGCCGTCATCAAAGCCTCCAGCGTGATGATTGCCATCGACTAGGGCAATCAAAGAAACACAAGAACGCATCACTCATTGTGTCGAACAAGCCCGGGGCATCCTTCAGGTGCTTGCAGCACAATGGATAACCATTGCTGCAATCCTGCCTAGAAAACGTGTGCCGCCGCAGTCTTGAAGGCGATCCACACTCTCTCCCCTTTTGATAAGTTCAGTTCTCCGAATGACTGTCGAGTAGCAAGGCAAACGAAATCCGGAGGTACATTGACCCTGACATAGATCACCGCCCCTCTATCCACGACGTCGGTGATAACACCATCAAAGGTATTCTGCTCAATGGACCCAAGAGGTGTCCCGGAGATAAAGATGTCCTCCGGGCGGACCGAAACGTGGACCATTCCTCGCAACGCCGTCATTACCACAACCTGCACACCACCAATGTCAACTGTGACATTGTTACCATGATCATCCTTGGCTTCACCAGAGAAGACATTCTGCGACAGGGCAAAATTAGCCACGAACTCCGACTTCGGGCGACGCAGGATATCCCCAGGCGTCCCCACCTGGACTATTTCACCCTGGTTCACCACAGCAACCCGGTCCCCCAGGGTTATGGCCTCCTCGAAGTCATGGGTAACATGGATCACGCTGACACCCAATCGCCGATGAATCTCCATCAACTCCCGTTGCATTCTCTCCTTCGTCTGTGGGTCCAGAGCACTCAGTGGCTCATCGAGCAAGAGCGCATCAGGCTCGGTGACCAACGCACGAGCCAAGGCCACTTTTTGTTTCTCTCCCCCGCTCAGAGTAGCTGGCCTTCTTCGCAACAAATCAGCAACGCCGAGCACCTCAGCAATATCAGTTATCCTGGTTGCTATCTCGCTCCTGGAATACCTCTTTGATTTGAGCCCAAATGCTACATTCTCCGCCACTGAAAGGTGTGGGAAAAGGGCTTGATCCTGATAGACAATGACAATACCCCTCTTCTCGGGCCCAAGCCTGGTAACATCCCTGCCATTAATCGTGATTGTTCCCTCAAGAAGGGGATAAAGTCCGGCTATGGCTTCCAGAAGCACAGTCTTTCCTGCACCGGTAGGCCCCAGGACAATAAAGTACTCGCCCGAATCAACATCGAGATTGACATCCTGAAGAAGGAAGTTGCCTACCTGAACCTTCAGGTGGCTGACCTTAATCATGCTTGTTACCCCTGAGGGCCACAATTCTCAGCAAGAGAAACATTACCAGCGATACAAGGATAACCAGAGCAGCAACCGGCCTGGCATAGTCCAGCCCCAAACCGGAGAAGCGATCGGCCACCAGTATAGGTGCAACTGTCTGGGACCCACCAATAAAAGGCACGTAATACGCCAGGATGAGCACAGCACCGAATTCGCTCATGGCCCTGGCCCACATCATGACCGAGCCAGAGAATATGCCTCTCCAGGCAAGAGGCAGAGAAACCCGGCAGAATGTCCGCCATGGCGACGCACCCAGGGTACGAGCCACCTTTTCCAGCCTGACATCGACAGTCTTGAAGGCATCCCTCGCTGAGTCAATAAGGAAAGGAACGCTGACAAATATCATAGCAATGACCACCCCGGCCAGGCTGTCAACAAACGTAATTCCCACATGACCAAATAGCTTGCCCAGCAAAAACTGCCTTCCAAAAACGAAGAGAAGAGCAATACCAGCAGCAGAATGAGGAATGACAATCGGAACATCAATCAGTGCCTCCAAGAATCCCTTTCCCCAAAACTGTCGCCGCGCCAAGAGATAGGCCAGGGGCACACCGAGGACCAGCCCTATGAGAGTGGCCAGCAGACCCGCCCAAACGGTGAGCATAATGGACGAGTAAACGGAATCATCAAGCAGGGTATCCCACAGCGTTCCTGGTGATGAGGAGACCACCGTTTTAATGATGGGAGCGAAGATGAAGAAAAGGATAAAAAGGCTTAGCAGGATGAATACGATAGTCATGGTATCAGGTCTTACCCAAGAACGGCTTCTAAACATGATTCTCCTCCCTATGGTGATCAATCTCTGCAGGCATTTTTCGGTACTGACTTCGCCACAGGTCGTTGATACGCAGACCGGGGGCTGCTCGGCGCTCCATCATTGTTCCGCGAGCAGTGTTCTGAGCCTGGAAGGTAAGTTGGCCGGGTTATCAACTTCTGCCGGCACCAGCGTTGGTTGATAGTCCTCCGACATCACTCTCTGCCCTTCGGTGCCCAGAAGGAATTCCACAAACTCGGCCGCCGCCTCCGGGTGTGACGAGTTCGACGGGATCGTTAGAGCATATACTATCGGCTCTCCGCGAAACTCAGGTATGACAGAGGCAAACCTTTGAAAATCCAGCCTGACCATGACATGACTATACACATCGGCGAAGTTTTGAGAACTAAGGTCGATCTCTGGTGGCAGCTCCACAAATCCCAGCCCGTGCTGCCTCGCCACACTCTCATACTCAAAGGAGTAATCCAGGTCACCTGACTCTAGAAGACCCAGGAGCACCACACTCGAACCTCTAATGGTGACCTTTGTTGGCTTCAACACCTCAGGCACCGAAATGACATGGGTGTCAATGTTATCACTCACTGTGACCGGCGGGGAGAAACTGCCCATTACGCTCTCAAAGATGGCCTCATCACCATAGTAGGCCTCGGCAAGCTGGCACATCATGAGAGCTCTGTACCCGCAAGAGTCTATAAGCGGGTTAGGAACGCCGACTTTGATATCAGTCCCTGAGAGAATGTCATACCAGTTTGTGGCATTGATTCGATATGCATACTTGCTCTTGTTGGTGTAGGCCAGCCCCAAACGATTGGTGGCAAACTTCACATACCAATCCGCGTAGCTCTGGCTGGTGCCGGGAACCTGATTGTCATACATCATCATTGGTATTAGTGAGTAGTCGGCCACAGCCACTACATCCGCCTCAGTGGCAAGTTCCGTTACATACCTGATCACCTGGATGCTGCCGTGGCCCTCCACCACCACATCAATATCAGGGTGAACGGCCTCAAATTCCTTCTCCATCTCCTGGAAGGGCACTATCAGGCTGCCGGCGCAGATGATCTTCAGTTGGGTACGACCCGGGGTGCAGGAAGTGGCACTGACAATTGGACCAATCAGCAGCAGGAGGATAAGCAATCCGACCGCTTTGGCTTTGGCACTGCACACAGGCTTTCTCAACAACAAAGCTAATCCTGGTGGATGACCTCTATTCGGTCCACCCACTTGACCCAGTAGAACCCCTCAGTCAGAAGGTTTTCGCTGCCAACCACGGCCAGTCTCACTGGTTTCCCATCGTCATAAGAAAGCGGTTTCCCATCCTGTTCATATATGAGCGTCAATCCCAGCTTCTCGTGCGGCATTTCTTTCAGGGTTACCGGATCATAGGTAGGAAGATTACCACTAACCTGATCATAATCAAAGACTGACGAGTATCCATCGGTGGCCGATACAAACACCAGATCCGAAAGCCCCATTCCTCCTACCAGATCACAGACATCCTCAATGCTGACACCCTTGACGTCATACGGTCCATTTATCACCCCGGTGGTGGTAAAGAAGCCCCCCTGAGCCGTCGTGGATTTCATGGCCTTGATGTCATCAAGGCTGAGAGTCACATTATCGCCACTACTGCCTATGAGCGTCAGGTTCCACTCAATGTCAGCCTCAGAAGCATTCTGCCAGGGATGCGCGTACACCACTATCGCAGCCACGATACAGAGCAGGCCCACAATAAAGACAGGCATAGCCTTACGGAGCCTGCCGGTCTGTCTTTTCTTCGATTCTTGTTTCTGTTCAGACATGGTAACTAGACCCCTTCCGTCGGAGGACTGGGCAAGTCCTTCTTTCTAGTAACGAAATAGACAGACAGCCCAACGAGCGCCAACCCGCCGCCCCCCAGTCCTATGGGAACCCACGGTATCTTGTTCGATGTCTCGGTGGTCGTTGTATCTGTGTCAGAATCGGGAATTTCAGGCGAGGTGCCGCTGGGGTATATGATCATCCTGTCGATCCACTTTCCTGCCAGGCCATTTGTGCTCGGCCAAAAGCCCTCAGAGTCGCGGTAGAAATGCGAGTATCCCTCTTCGGCTGGCATGACAGCCAGCATGTCGGAATTGCCAAAGACGTATTTGCCCTCAGAGTTCGTGGTCTCGGCCATGATGACGATCTGGAGGGCGGTGCGGTACCCATTGTTGCCGGGATAGCCTTCTCCATACCGTTCGCCCTCCTTGGCATCCTCACCGTTGTACCAGCACAAGGCAATTGCCCCCTGCCTGTCCTCCGGTTCATAGACATTGGCGTACTTAAATTTTATCTGCCAGCCATCAACCGCGCACAACATCACTTCATCCCCGGATTCCATCGCTCCGACCAGATCGCAGAGATCCTTGATGCTGGTGCCCATCACCGCACCCTTGTCCTTAAGGTTGACCGTTTCATTCGGGTCCCAGAGGTTATCAGGGTCGAAGGTGGGCCCTTGCTGATAGTAGTGCGTCGTGCCGTCCCCACGTATCGGCAGATTATCTTCCATCCACTGATAGCTTACGGTCTTCTCAGCAACTACCGTGACGTTGTCATTTGCATACTTCACAATATGCACAGATGACGTTGCTCCGGCTGCCAGCGCCGAAGACACCGGGAATACTTGCATCAGCAGAGCCAGCAGCAAGAAGAAGATACCCGGCACCGGCTGAAGCGTCTTCTTCGTCATGATCCTGCCTCCTGCCAGTCCCGAACGGTTCCATTTGGCTCAGTGCCCCCAAATGCCAGCCAGACTTGTTTCATTGGGGTTTCCTTCTCGCTTTGATTCCGACTGTGACACCAACGATCGAAGCTGTTATTACGACAATACCCACCCCAACTGGGATATAGTGGGCTTTCATCCAGTGGGTAAATGAGCTGGCACTGTCATCCTGCTCGACACGGGTCAGCACTATGGTCTCAAAGACCGTATTCTGCGGGTATAGCGTTGTCACCTCCGCGTTGTCGAGAGAAACGTCCGCGACCCGGACAACCTGCGTCGTGGACGTCCCAGCGGAGGGGTCAACGGTCACCTTGGCATAGGCCAGGCTGTTCTCCAGGCTGTTCTGGTAGCCATCGTATTTCTCGCCGCTCAACTGGACGAGCGGCGCTCCGCCTGTCCCCATCACCATATACTGGATGCCGTTCTCCAGGTATCTTTCGTAGGCATGGACTTGGCCGTTCCACACAGCATCAACACCGTATGTCTGAAACAACCCCTCCCATTCCGCCCTGAGATTTGCCCAGCCGCCAAAGTGATTGGTGTCCGAGGTGTAGAGCGGGTGGTGGAACATGACGAATTTCCATGTTTGGCCAGTATCAAGGTCACTCTCCAGCCACGTCGTCTGGGCGGAAATATCCGTGTTACTATCCAGCACCGTGAAGTGGGCATCGCCACAGTCGAAGGAATAGTAGGCCGGAAGGCCGAAGATATCATAGTAAAGAGCGTCGTTCTCCTCATGGTTGCCCAACGCTGTGTACGCCGTGGTGTTCGCCAGCATCAGGCGGCCGGCATCGAAGAACCGGTTCCAGTTGGCCAGATCGCTGCCATCGTTCACCAGGTCGCCGGTAATCAGCACGAAGGCCACATCGGGCTGGGCGGCAATGCTGTCGGCCACCAGCTTAAACCTCTCCGACTGACTGAAGAGGGGCAACTGGTCCTGGGTGTCACTGAGAACCACGAAGTTGAACGGGCCGGAGGTGGGGAAAGTGCTGAAGTGGAAGTCAGCGGTAGATTCCGTACCGTATAGAACCCGGTAGTGGTAGACAGTGTTCGGATCGAGCCCTGACAACGCGACGTGATGGAGCTGCGTGTTTGTGCCATCGGTGGCCGTGAGGTCATACGTACTGCTGGCAGTATACTCCGCCTCGGTCGCGTACTGAACCGTCACGGTGGTGGCCAGAGTGGTCTTCACATTCACTACCGTCCCGGTCGTGGTGGTTCCCGTGAGGTACGGCCCCCAGAGCAGCCCCATGGTGGGAGTTGTCACCATAACGTAGTCCGTCTTCACCGCAGAATCGCTGCCCGCCGTGTTCGTCACCGTGAGCTTCACGGTGTACGTACCAGCGGCATCGTAGGTATGGCTGGGATTCTGAGCGGTGCTATCCACTGTGCTGTCATTGTCGAAATCCCAGGCCCAGGTCGTCGGATACCCGGTTGACTGGTCGCTTAATTGGACGGTGAGTGGCGCGGTGCCGCTGAACACATCAGCAGTAAAGGCGGCCACTGGCAACGGTGGTGCAGTCACAATGATATAGTCGGTTTTCACTTCAGAGTCGCTCCCCGCGTCGTTCGTTGCCGTGAGCTTCACGGTGTAGGTTCCGGCAGCGCTGTAGATATGGGACGGGTTCTGGATGGTGCTGTCCACTGCGCCGTCATTATTGAAATCCCAGGCCCAGGCCGTTGGATTCTCTGTCGACTGGTCCGTGAAGTTCACAGTAAGCGGTGCAGTGCCGCTGACCATGTCAGCTCCGAAAGCAGCGACAGGGGGTTGTGTGGGGGGAACAGCGATGATGAAGCCCTCCCAACCAGGGGAATCGATGGCATCTTTGGATCCAAAGGTTCCAATTGTCCCTTGAGCTTGGTTATCGGCAACGATGTCATACTTGCTGGGGGTAGTAGCCGAAAGAGCAATATTCCAGATGACCAAGGGAGCAAAATCACCATTGCCATCGGTGGTGACCGCCTCTTCGGCGCCCGAGGGATCCTCACCAGCAATGATCTGATCATGCCCTACCGTCCCCGGTACCCCGTATCCCCCTGGCGGCAAAGCCACCACCGGTTCATTCTGAACCCAGATCTTGTAGCTGGTGTTTGTCGCCAGCGCCAGCCCCTTCACATACACCGTCTCGCCAGGTGCGAAACTCTCCTTCGGGCTGCCGGAGGCATCGCACGAGATCAGGTTGGGCTGGTAGATATCTATGTTGGAGACCACTTGCACGGAGAGTCCGCCGCTGGAAGGCCAGAACTTCCCATTATAGAAGAAATAGCAGCGTGACGCGGGTAGGGTCTCATGCATGTCCCAGTCGCCAAAGACATGCTTCCCCTGCGCGTTAAGGGTCTCGGCAAAGAAGAGAAGGCGCATCCCCGTACTGTAGGCTGGCACGTAGCCGCCAAAGGTGGCATTGTACCAGGTGACGACCATCTTGCCTTGCCCTGGCTGAGGGGTATAGACATTCTCATAGTCAAACAACTCGCTGAAGTTATCGATGGCCTTGACTATAATCGTGTCACCTGGCGACGCCCCGCCAACAAGGTTGCACAGGTCTTTGACGTCGGTCCCCTTGGCCGCCCCATAGTCCCGGCTGTCTATGTTCCCCGTCTCACTAGGATCCCACAGAGTCTCAGGGGTTCTACTGGGATCAAAGTTAGGTCCCTCACAGTAGTAGTGGGTCATCCCATCACCATATACAGGCAGGTTAGTTTCCATCCACTGGTAGGTAACGGTTTGGGTACCGAGGACGTTACCGTGAGCATCGTACTTGGTCACCGTCAGCGAGGTTGTCGGGCCAGCCGCGACCGCTGCTCGTGGCGCGACGACCAAAGGCAGTAACACCATGAGCACAAGAGCCAAGCAGAGTGCCAGACCTGTGGTCTTCCTTCTCGTCTCGTTCCCTCACAACCCCATTTTAGTAAATAACAACAGGCCAAAGGTATGAGCTAGGGGCAAGGCTCTGCTCTTTGAAATACCCATCAGCGTTTGCTGGTGGGCTCAACACGCCTCATTATCCTCTGATAGCTATTTCGGCAACCATAGACATCAGTACCAGCTACGACCACTGGCCGTGCCGGGCCGGAACAGTCTACCCAGTGCCAGAAGCCACCTTTCAGTTTCCTCGGATTCTGCTTAAGCCGACTCGTTTCCCCCTCTCCGCCTTCTCCTCCACACAAGCAGAGCAATAAACAAAGCCAGGAGTGCCAACCCTGCCCCCAGACCAACATACCAGAGGTAATATACCCCTCTTGTGATGCCGCCCCCCGGCGCAGAAACCTCATCAGCAGTCAAAATCTTCATCCGAGAGACCATCACCGAGCTGATCATCTCTGACTGGGCCTCGACTCTCTCCACGGCTATCCACACCTCCCACTTCTCTCCGGTGTACTGTTCTTCTGGGGGCATCTGAATGGAAAGCTGGAATACGGCATAAGAATGGGCCTCCACCACAAACGATGATGAGGGAGTGGGATAGACCCAATCTTTATTTGGGATGGGTTGATATCCCTCCCTCACCGAATCTTCAGGAGGAATCTCCGCAGATACCGAAAAGAGATATGCCTCGTTCTCGTTGTTTTTCACAATCAGGTTTTGGGGAATGGTATATGAAGACTCCTGCAGGGGCACAGAACGCACCGTAAACTCTGCCGGTGCCAGGCTGGCTCCCCCTTGGCCCGCAGTATCATTATCTGTGGCCAGCGCGGATGGTATCGACACAAGAGTCAAAACAAGACACATAGCAATAACGGAGAATGCCCCCAGGGCTCTCCAGGTCGGTTTCAAAGATCGCTTGTAGTCCATTGTCAGATCTCCCCCCAATCTACAGTCTCTCGTTTTTCTGAACGAAGTCAACATCTCTTGACGCAATAGACTCTTTAAGGCCCTCAGAAACACTCAAGACAGGCTGCTCCGCGCCCACATGAATCCATTCATCCAGCAAGGGCTCCTCTTTATCACCTACAGACCGTCTCATAAAAGTGAGGAATGGTGGAGGGGGCGCACCCCCTCCACCGATTCTTTGACCTTAATCGTTTCCCTTTAGAGCGTTCAACTAGGTGCCCTATGAGGCTACGACGTAGATCATGATTCGCATCCACATCCTGGCTGGCGTGCTTATAGCTGTCGGCGTCCAGAGCGTCAGGCCATATTGCACTTCAGCACTCGGAGAAACAGCCGTCCAAATCTGCTTGCCCAGGGTAGTGTTGTCCAGGCTTGTCGCTACACCGCTATGGGGGTTCAACACCATCGTAAACTGGTCAAGCCCTGGGACAGGGGCAATGACCCACTTCGCGCTGGGCTCGCCAGGCATACTCAGGGCATCCTGACCGCGGACTAATATGTTCTCCGCAACGTTTCCTGTGTTCCTGATCGTGAAATAGTTGTCAGTTGGCGTTGATTTCGTGGTCCCCTCCTGCATCACGCCGAAGTCGTAGGACATGGTACCCAAGCAATCTATGGCCACAACCTCGTCCTCTACGGACACCTCGACAGCGCCCTCAGGCAGCCTGGGGCCGGGCTCCAATGCATGAGCCTTGACCACGTAGGTGTCAGAACAGCCAGTCCCTGTAATAGTAATGGCGAACTCGTTCCATTCTGAGGTCTTGGCATCTGCAGGAACAGTCACCTTCAGGTAGGACGTCCACTTCGTCAGCGCCGCTATCGGTATCGCTCCAGGATCCGGACTGAACGTCGGGCTCCAGGTATCGTGGGCGCTGAAGCTACTCTTGCCGGTAATGGTCTCTGTCACTGCCAGTCTGAATGAATTGCCAACATTGCTAGTATTCTTCACCACAGCAAGCCAGGAGATGGGGCTACCGGGAGCACCAGTCTGTGGCTCAGTAGTGCCAGGCAGCAGCTCAATCTGCACAGAGTTGACTACCCCAGTCGTAACGGTGATGGTGTACGACCCTATGGGTCCGATCACGACGCCGTTTTCGCTGGCCATCTTGCCGGTGGCCGTGACCGTAATCTGGTTGGACACGCCTCCAAGGGTATCCTGCGGAACCGTCACGCTGAGGGCGGCATATTCGGCCTGGTCCGGATCAGCCGCCATGACGAAAAGCTCGTTGGGGTCAAGCTTCAGAGTCCAGCCCAGTTGGTCCGCCACCGTCAACTCGTACTTGTCATCCAGCAGGCCTGTGTTCGTCACCTCTACAGCAAAGGTTAGAGGATCGTAGCTCACTGCCGGATTGACCACCTGGTCAACGACGCTGGCATGGGCCTCGTAGCTTTCGCCAGTAACGCTGACAGCCACCCCTACTAGATAGGTCAGCGCGTTCTGCAGGGTATTGTTGTTCTCGCCATCAAGGCTCTCAACCACAGCATTCGTCGAGTCTGCTTTGACAACGATGGTGTCATTCGGGTTCGAGAAGTTGAACGCATCAGTGGTGACCGTGGACGTAGCGCCGATGTCTAGGGCAGGACATGCCATGGTCTTTGTCTGGTCGCCATCTGCCGTGATCTCCGTGGTGCTGGCGCCAGCGGCAGCATTACCCTGGTTCTTCACGGTATAGGTCACCGTGTAAGTTGAGCCAGGATTCACCCAAGTCTCGTGCTTTTCAGTCACCACCAGATCGGGCCGGGGCACGAAAATTAGTTCTATCTCAACAATCTTGCTAACCTTCTGACCCCCAGTCAGGGTGGGCCCCGCCAGTCGGAGCGGGTAATAGTTCGAGGGAAGTGAGTTGCCATTCAGCTTGTTAGCCACAAATATGTTGTTGTTGTTGGCCACAAGTGTGCTGGCGAAGGTCTTGCTGTAGCCGTCAGAAGCGATGACTTTGACATTGTAGTCTCCATGAGCGGCCAGCGCATCGTTGAAGGCACCTGACCCGTGCTGGTTGCCGTCATCGACCTCACCCACCAGTAGCCACAGCGGCAGGCCGCTCCAGTTGTCCGAGGTAATGGGATCCGTCCAGGTGGCAGCACCATGGCATGCCACTCCGTTCTCAAACTCGGCCTGCGAGATATCGACGTTGAGTGCACCAGCCAGTTGTAGATGCCATTGTGGTGGCGCCTGCTGGTGTATAACTATCTCGGAGATATTCTTTACGGAGAGGCCATTGGCAGAAGGATAGTTTATTCCGGGGAAGTTGGGGTCGCCGACCGGATAGACTTGGTAGAAGTAGTGCCAGTTAGCTTCAGGCAGCGTGTCATGCATATCCTGGTGGCCGAACACGTACTGCCCGGCGCCATTGGTGGTCTGGGCGAACAAGACAAGCTGTATGCCATCGGCGAAGGAGGGCACATATTTCCCACCTTGTCCATCACCATAATCCACCCACCAGCAGGCAACGAACTTGCCCTGCGCCGGTTCCGGAGTATAGACGTCCTGGTACTGGAAATACTCACCATAGCCGTCATTGGCACGGATCTCTATTTGGTCACCAGCCACCGCATCACCCACCAGGTGGCAGAGGTCCTTGACATCAGTTCCTTTGAGGGCACCCTTGTCCTTCAGGTTCAATGTCTCGGCCGGATCCAATGGGTTGGCCGGAACGAACGTAGGCCCCTGCGAGTAGTAATGCGTGGTTCCGTCACCCTGGACCGACAGAGTGGCCTCCATCGTGGCAACGGTGATCGTTTGTTCGGCAATGATGGTGATCCCATCAGGGCCAACCTTGACCACGTGTATTTCTGTTGACGCTGCTGCCTGTGCTGGGACTGCAGAGAAAACGCCGGTCAGCGCCGACAACATCAGCGCCAGGCAGAGCAGCACCCCCACTATTCGTTTGTTCATTCCAAACTACCTCCAATAGATTTATTGACCGTGGAAATACCGAGCAGAAACACCCTTCTCAGGGGGGATGCATCTGGACACACAAGCCATCACCAATTGCCAGGAACAGCTTACACCAAAGTTCGCCCTGCAATAAGATGACCCCGCGGACATATCCGTGTCCCATTCGCCCTCCTTTCCAAGCATGGGAGGCCATGCCATTTCTAGCATCACCCTATCGGCCATTCTCCTTGGGTAAGCCCTTTAGGAAATATGGCTCGGAGAAGCAACAACGCAATGGTTCAATAATGGCAATCAAGAAGTCAGTTTCTGTACTATCACCCCCCAGGAAACGGCTGCTACACACTGACCAGAGCTGCCGGCAGCCCTGGAAACAGACAAAGAACCACGCAACTTGAATACTGGTCTCTCGCCTCACCCCAGATCTGGCCCAGCCACAGGCAACAAATCAACCCCTTCCTTCTCCAGCTATCAGGGGTAAGGACAAACAAAAACGCCCTGTAGATCAAGGGCGTTTTGTCACAAAAAGCCAGCCTTCATCTTCTCTCCTTTCCACATCGGGAGGTGCAGGCGTTTCCACCTGAACCCTTGGGGCTTACCGCCCACCGGCTGAGTGCCCTGCTTGACCGGGTTTAGGCAACTCAACTCGGAGATGAGTGTTACTCCCCCCCAATTGCACTATCCGTAAGACCTTGGCGATTTCCCGGACTCTGATCCAGGAGTGCCTCGTATCAACAGACGATTGCTTTCTTCGGGCCTAATTGTTACACTTACGCTATCACAAAGGATACAACCTGTCAAACCGATCTCTTCCTCAAGAGAAGAACTCTCATAAAGTGAAACGCGGAGTGCTGCCATAGCAGGCAAGGCTGAACATACGGTAGACATCTATCTTAGCAACACCACTGAGGCACCCCTATATAAACAGATAGTGGAACAGGTGAAACAGTCTATAGCCACTAACCACCTTCAGCCGGGCGAACACTTACCAACAGTTAGACAACTGGCGCACTCTCTCGGAATAAGCCCCGGCACAGTAGTCAGGGCTTATACAGAGCTTGAGCAGGAAGGGATAACACAATCGCGGCGCGGCGGAGGCACCATAGCCTCGGCCAAGGCCAGCGATCCCAGGCTGTTAACATTGCGCCAGAGTCACCTGTCCAACATGGTCAACAACAGCGTTCTGGAGGTTTTGAGCCTGGGGTACCGCCCGGAAGAGATCGAGGCAGCCTTCTCCTTGCACCTGGCCCGCTGGCGCGAAGAGAGGAAGGAGGCAGCAGGAGACCTGGAACGCCAGGGCAAGAGCATCGATGCTCGAAACACCATCGTCATTGTCGGGAGCCACGATCTGGCGCTCGATCTGCTGGTGAGTCATCTCAGACACAAGAACCCTGAAATAAACGTTGACCTTACCCACGCTGGCAGCCTTGGCGGCCTCATTGCCCTGCAGGAGGAAAGGGCTGATCTGGCCGGCATCCATCTGCTGGACGAGGAAACCGGTGAGTACAACTATCCCTATGTAAGACACATCTTGCCGGGCCGGGATGTGGCCATCGTACACCTGGCCTACCGCATCCAGGGTTTAATGTTTGCCATCGGCAATCCCAGGCAAATCAAGGGGATTGAAGACCTGAGGCGTCCCGATATCAGATTCCTCAACCGACAGAAGGGATCAGGGACCCGCGTGCTGCTGGATTTCGAGCTGCGGCAGCATGGCATCACGCCCTCCAGGGTGAATGGCTACGAACTGGAAATGGATACACATATCGCTGTCGGCAGCGCTATCGCCAGAGGTGAGGCAGATGTCGGACTGGGTATCGAGGCAGCCGCTCGATCCTGCGACATAGGTTTCTTGCCATTACTCAAGGAGAGGTATGACCTGGTGATGCCACTGGGAAGTTACCGGAGTGAGCGGCTGTCCCCTCTTCTGAAGATCATCAAAAGCAAGGATTTCCGAAGGGCAGTGACCGAGACAGGGGGTTATGATACCTCCCAGACAGGCACTACTACCTTCAGTAAATACAGCAAGAATTGAACTCTCCGAGCCCTGACTCCTAAAGGGAAAAAACCAATGGAGCAGCGGCCGGATAGGGTATCACTGGAAACGGGGATGCCTCCCGCGTTCGGAAAGGAGAACTTGACTTCAACAAAGAATACGGAGGATGAAATAGTGAAAAAGACGATCTACTGTATACTAGCCCTGCTGGCACTTACAGCCCTGATTGTGAGCGGCATCGGCTGTGGCAACTCAGAAGACGTGACAAAAGCGGCTACTCCCGAGGCCAGGCTCCGTGTGGCAACAACCACCAGCCTCTACGACACCGGGCTTTGGACCTACCTCCAGCTGAAATTCGAGGAGAAGTATAACGTCAAGCTGGACATCTTGTCTGTAGGTTCAGGCGCAGCCTTAAAATACGGCCAGAATGGCGATGTCGATGTCCTCGCCGTTCACGACAAGCCAAACGAGTTGAAATTCATCTCTGACAATTATGGCATTGCGCGTTTTCCCTTTGCCTACAACTACTTCCTCATCGTCGGTCCCGAGAGCGATCCGGCCGTCATCAAGGGCATGACTCCCGAAGATGCCTTCAAGAAGCTTTATGAAAGCGGCAGCGGGAAGTTCGTCTCGCGTGGCGACAACTCCGGTACCCACAGTAAAGAGAAGGCCATATGGAAGGCCGCTGGCTATGCTGACTACGACGCCGTCAAAACCGCCGGAGCTGCAGCAGGCTGGTACATAGACGCAGGCAGTGGTATGGGGCCAACCCTGCAGAAGGCCAGTGAATTGGGAGCCTATACCCTCACCGACATGGGTACCTACCTGTCTTACAAGAGCCAGCTGAGCCTGGTGCCCATTGTGGATCAAGGCAGCATTCTGCTGAACGTCTACTCTGTCATCGTCTGCACGAAGAGCACCAACCAGGTAATGGCCCAGAACATGGTGACATTCCTTACCTCACCTGAGATACAGAAGTTGCTGGGCGAATACGGCACCAAGGATTACGGCCTGCAACTGTTCACACCGTGTGCCGGCAATGAGCCAACATCGTAGAAACATAGCAAGATTGGAGTACTGAGGTAGATTGGGTGAACTTTGGCATGGCCTGGTAGACGCGGTACACCTTATTGTATCGCGTGACCCGGAGGTCGTTGACGTAACGTGGAGGTCACTGCGCATCTCAGTGGCCTCCACTATCCTGGCCGCACTGATCTGTATTCCCCTGGGTGGGCTGATCAGCTTCCGCAGCTTCCCGGGCAAACGGTTGCTGATCAGTGTCACTCAGACCTTGTATAGCATCCCCACAGTCTGCGTCGGCCTCTTTGTCTACCTGATGGTCTCCCATGCCGGACCGCTGGGCAGTCTCGACCTGGTTTTCACCCCCGCTGCCATGGTCATAGCGCAGATGCTCCTCATCATGCCGGTGCTGCTGGGGCTGACCATCTCCGCACTGAGCGGGGTGGATAAATCCATCAAGGATACCACGCTGTCCCTGGGTGCCACCGAGTTTCAGGCTATCTGGGCTATCCTCAAGGAGGCCAGATTTGCCATCGTTGCTGCGGTGCTCCTCGGATTTGGCCGGGCTATCTCCGAGGTGGGTGTTGCCATGATCGTTGGCGGTAACCTGTGGAGATATACCCGCGTCCTCACCACTGCGATCTCACAGCTCACCACCGAAGGTGAATTTGCAATGGCCATGGCCCTCGGTATCATCCTCATCGCCGTCGCCCTGATCGTCAATATCGTAGTCGGTGTCGTGCAGCAGAGGCGCTAATGTCCCTGATAGAAGTGGTGGACCTGAACCAGCGCTACGGCGCGAAAAACGCGTTGATAGGCATATCACTCTCCATAGAGAAGGGCGAGGTGTTCGGACTGATCGGCCCGACCGGCTCCGGTAAGACAACGCTCCTGCGCCTGCTGGACCAACTCGAGCAGCCTTCCTCAGGCAAGATATTCTTCGACGGACAAGAGGTTTCGCCAGGCCTCCGAACCGAAGTCCGCCGCAAAGTGAGCATGGTCTTGCAGAAGCCGGTGGTATTCAATGCCAGCGTCTATGACAACGTGGCTTACCCGCTCCAAGTGAGGAGGCACAACAAAAAGACCATCATTGAAAAGGTCAACATAATGCTGAACACGGTCGGCCTCGAGGGCTATGAGAAAAGGAACGCCCGCACGCTCTCCGGTGGTGAAACCCAGAAGGTGGCTCTAGCCCGGGCCCTTATCACCGATCCACAGATGCTCCTGCTGGACGAGCCGACAGCAAATCTCGACCCGGTGAGCCTGAACACGATCGAGGAATTCATCCTGCGATTCAATCGCGAACACGGAATGGCAATCGTGATAGCCACGCACGAGATGGCTCAGGGGCAACGCCTGGCTGACAGGATAGGGGTGATGATGGATGGGGAGCTCATCCAGGTCGGCCTGCCGCAGGAGATATTCAGCATGCCCAGGGACTTGAGAGTGGCCCGCTTTGTGGGAGTAGAGAATATCCTCAAGGGCCGCGTGATCTCAAACGAAGAAGGACTCGCCCAGATCAATCTCGGCAGTCACACTGCAGAGGCTATTGCCGACCTCAAGGCTGGCGATCAGGTTCACATGTGCATCAGGCCGGAGGATATCATCCTTTCCCTCACAGAGCCATCGAGCAGCGCCAGAAATGCCTTCACCGGAGAGATAAGCCGTTTGGCCCTGTCAGGCGCCCTTGCCAGGGTTGGGATAGATTGCGGTTTTCCGTTGGTGGCACTGGTCACCAAACGGTCCGCCGAAGAGTTGGGGCTCCAGATTGGCAAGAGTATCTACGTTTCCTTCAAAGCCACGGCGGTTCACATGATTGGCCCGGTTAAGTAGATCCAAACAAGGTCTTGCCTAAATAAGTCCAAGCCACCTGTCTAACCGACGATGATATCATCAAGGCGGCGCTTGGGCACGTGGTGCACACATTCACTGTCGCGCCAGTATTTGATGTCTTCACCAGACCCTAATGCTTCAACTACCACAATCTCCTTTGGCTTACCCAGAGCCAGAACAAGCAGTATCTCATAGTGGGATGGTATCTTTAGAGCCTTACAGAGTCCACTCCTATCCACATTGCCAATAAGGCAGCCACCCAAGCCCCTTTCGACGGCACCCAGAAGAATACTTTGGGCAGCAATCCCGTGGTCACAACCAAAGGACTGGCTTATCCTGGTGTCACCAAGCACAATGATATACGCCGACGGCCTTTCACCCTCAATCGGGCCAGGCCATTCCTTGAGATAGCCGGCCCATCTAAGATATGGGAATATCAAAGCATTCTTCTGTGGATCGCCGGAAAGGATATATTTCAGCGGTTGCATATTGGCTGCCGACGCGGAGAGCCTGGCCAGATCAACGAGTTCTCTCAGGGAATTGATCTCTACCCTGCTTTCCTGATAGAATCTCCGGCGGCTTCGGTTATTCAGCACTAGATCTCTCAGCATCAAAATCCCTCCTATGCTCCAACACTGTGATATAAACAGCCCTGTTGACTATCTCTTGCTGTACCACGTCTTAGGTAGTGTATCATTTTCAAATCAGAGAAACGGCAGATAGAGCTTGACATCAATTTCAGCCCAGCCTATATTGTGTCATACGCTTTACGGGGTCATGGCTGGTCATTATGAGCTGTCATGGCCATATCCACCTGAGAAGAACAGACAAAAGTCAGAATAGGCCATCAGTTTTCTGCCTGCACCAGACGAGATTCCAACATCAAAATCAAAGGAGAACCGAAAGATGAACTTGATTATCAGAGGTAAGAAGATAGAACTTGATAAACCAGTGCAGACCTATGTATCAAAGAAGATAAGCGGATTAAACCGTATTCTGCCTTCCATTATTGAGACCAAGGTGGAGATCTATCGAGAGAAGGCAAAATCCCCCAGGAACAGGTATATAGTTCAAATAACTGTCAACAGTAATGGTACCCTGATCAGAGCTGAAGAAAAAGAAGCAGATCTCTATGCTGCCGTTGATGCTGCTGTTGATGTCATCCGCAGGCAGGTAAGGCGTCACAAAGATAGATTTTACCTCAAAAGCAGGAGATCAGACAGGCACAAGAGAGAGGTTCAGCCCTCTATCGAAGCGATAGAAGAGGGGAAAATCCCTGATAAGGTGGTCCGCACCAAGCGTTTCTCTGTAAAGGTGATGACCATAGGGGAAGCCACAGAGCAGATGGAGCTCTTGGGACATGACTTCTTCATTTTTCTCAACGCCAGTACAAATGACATCAACGTTCTCTATCGAAGAAAAGACGGAAACTACGGATTGATTGAGCCAGAGCTTGCCTAGATTCTCCTAAAACCGCCTTCCTTCAGGGGGCAACAGTGCCAACCCTTGTGAGCAGTGCTCCCATCATTTTCCCCAAATGATGGGGACTCAAGAACATGACCCGTCCCTATCCATGAGTTGGATTATGAGCTCTAATTCAGCTCAGCGCCTGACACCCCTCACAATACCTCTGGTGAGCACCTTGAACACCTCAAGCCATATCATGCTTACTACTCCTGCGGCCAAGCAGATGAGAAGATCAATCGGGTGCAGCATGGCAAAACTGAACAGGTTGCGCAGGAAAGGAACATAAAGCACTAGCCCCAGAAAGAATACGGCACCCCCCAAGACCCACCACAATGCCGTATTGGGCGAGAGCAAATTCGCTATGATGGTGCGGGACCATGACCGGTTTGAGACTATTAGACCCAAATTGGCAATGACAAGGGTAGTAAAAGCCAGGGCACGTGCCTCCTCCCCATCCCCAAGCCCGCGATGTCTCGCAATGGCAAAGACGGCAAGGACAACAAGAAATACGCTGACACCCTGCAGCAGGCTAATGGTCAGCGTCCGCCAGCCGAACAGCGGCTCCTTGGGATCACGGGGCGGGCGCTTCATCACATCGGTCTCCTCCATCTCGGCTTCAAAAACAAGCGAGCATGAAGGGTCTATGATGAGTTCAAGAAAGACGATGTGAACGGGCATCAAGGCCAGCGGCCACTTTAACAACACTGGAATCAAGGACATGCCGATAATGGGCATGTGGATGGCAAAGATATACGACATCGCTTTCCTGAGATTGTCAAAGATCCGCCGCCCCATCTTGACAGCCTGTACGATAGACGAGAAATCGTCGTCAAGCAGCACCAATGATGAGGCCTCGCGGGCAACATCTGTTCCCCTTCCCCCCATCGCAATGCCTACATGCGCCGACTTCAAAGCCGGTGCATCATTAACGCCATCACCAGTCATAGCAACGATCTCCCCATTAGCCTTGAGGGCATTGACCAGGCGCAGCTTGTGTTCGGGCATTACCCGGGCAAAGATATTCGTTGTCCTGACGCGCTTCTCAAGCTCTGCATCATCCATTTTGTCCAATTCGGGTCCTGTGATCACCTCGTCCATTGGCATAAGACCGATTTGGCGGGCAATCGACTGGGCCGTCCGTGGATAGTCTCCCGTAATCATCACTACTCTTATCCCTGCCTCATAACACTGCTTCACCGCATCAGGAACGTCCGGACGCACCGGATCAGACAAGCCGACAAGACCCACAAATTCAAACTTGAAATCATGCTGCTCCTGGGGCAAGGTTGTCTGTTTGAAATAGGCTTTGGCTATACCGAGTACCCGCAGTCCATCATCGGCCATAGCAGAGACGTCCTCCGACAGCGAACGCAACTGCTCCTGGTTGAAGTGGCAAAGGTCGGCAACAGCCTCCGGTGCCCCTTTGCCAGCAATAACATAATCCTCACCGGAGGGGGATTTCCAAACGTGCGACAGCGCGAGCAACTTCCGCGAGAGCTCGTATTCACCTACCAGCGTCCAGTCCTGGTGAAGGTGTTCCGTATGATTCAGGTACTGTTCTCCCAGTTCCTTAAACGCCTTCTCCATCGGGTCAGATGGGTTCTTCTCACTGGCCAATATGCTGAACTCCACAATTTCATGAAAGGCCTCCGGGAGTTGCCCGGAGGTCCCCTTCCTCAGATCGTAGACCTGCCCGTTGGCAGACATTTTGGCCACCGACATGCGGTTAAGGGTCAGCGTACCCGTCTTATCAACACACAGCACACTGGTCGAACCCATGGTCTCGATGGTCGGTGCACGGCGCGTGAGAACCCGCACCTTCGAAATGCGCCAAGCCCCCAGAGCAAGGAAGATGGTAAGCACAACCGGAAATTCCTCCGGCAGTACAGCCATCCCCAAGGTGATCCCCGCTAGAAAACCGTGCCGCCAATCATCCCTGGTCAACCCATAGACGACTACAACGATGGCGCTTATGATTACGCCGACAATGGCAAGCCTGATAACCAGCCGTCTGGTTTCCTTCTGCAGGAGCGTCTCTTCAGACTCGACCGCCTGGAGGCTTTTCCCGATCTTGCCAAGTTCACTGCGTATGCCAGTAGCTTGCGCCTGGGCAATGCCCTGACCACTGACCACCAGAGTGCCGGAGAAGACGAACGGCAGATCGTCACCGCCAGGTCGACATGCCAAAGTTGCAACAGTGCCCGCTGCTTTGCGTACCGATACGGACTCGCCCGTCAGTAATGATTCGTCCACCGTCAGGTTATTACAGGCCAGAACCAATGCATCAGCTGGCACGCGGTCGCCCTCTGCCAGAACAAGCATGTCACCACGAACCACCTCACGGCCGACGATCCTTTTCTGCTCCCCATCACGGATAACCAGGGCGCGAGGGCTGGATAGGTCACGCAGTGCCTCCAGTGTACGTTCCGTTTTGCGTTCCTGGTAGGTGGTGATACCAATGATGACAAGGACAAAGCTCAACAAAAGCAATGCCTCTTCCCGGTCACCTAGAGAGAGGTAGATTGCTCCACAAGAGAGGAGCAGAAGGAACATCGGCTCACGGACAACCCCAAGGGCAATAGCCAAAGCACTGCGATGCTTCCTTGCCGATGGCAGTTCATTGTACCCTTCCTCTTTCAGCCTTCGGGCTGCTTCTTCTTCAGAAAGGCCTTTGATGCTCCTGATGTCAAAATCATTAGCCATCAAGCATCTATGAGGACTGCATCAACAGACCAGCAGCGCTGGTCTTGGTGGAGAACATCTTTTATCAAGGCTCCTGTCCCTATACCCTGGGACATGAGGTTCTTTGGCGGGCTATCTCAAGGACGTACAGATGCAAAGCGAGTAACTCACCACGGTTTCTGTTGATTATAGGCCGTTCACGCTCTCTGTCAAGCCAAATGAGGCTTGACACCTGAGTAGAGCAGGCATATCATCGATGCTCGGAATGGGGACGGATTGGAACCATACCACTGCAAGCTGAAATGGGGAATTACAGCCAAAACGCCTGACCAAGGAGAGAGTTATGGCATATATTTTTGATCCCAAAGACCTGCATGAGATATGTACAAAGAATCTCAGTCTGCCACTGGAAGAGAAATTTGAAGCGATAATGGAAGCACTGGACAGGCAATTCCCAGGTCGCATACGCAAAAAGAGAAGATGGATCTTCAACGTCGCGGGCGGTTCTATGGGAATGCTGACCATACTCTACGGTTCGATCTCAGAATACCTCATTCTCTTTGGTACACCCATCGGCACTGAAGGATATTCCGGGCGATACTGGGCTCATGTCTATGACATCATGCTGGATGGGGAAATGCTGACGTACACCCAGGGCCAGTTTACCCCTGCAATCTATAAGCCCGGTGATATGGCCTATCTCAGAAGGGGCACAGACAAAGGCTATCGAGTGAAAGATCATGCCTGGATGCTCGAATATTCCCGGGGATTCATTCCCCAGATGCTCCCATTCGGCGTGCTTGGCAGCATGATGAGCACTCTGGACTTCAAAAGCATGCGGCACCAGTTCTGGGACTTCGGTGGAATCTGCCTAAGAGAGCTTCTCAGGGGGAAAATATAGACGAATGCAACCAGCCTCATCATACCCAACTCAAGATTCTACAGAATCATGAGTGATTCCACACTTAACATTCCCACTAGCTCTGACCATTAAGCCCCCCATCACCAACCAGCCACATCACGGCTCATCTGGCCACAAGACCCGAAGCTTCGCAACGTTCTCCACTCCACCCGAAGTTGGACAAATCTATTGGAATATGGTATAAAACAACATCAGAGCGTCAAGCGTAATTGGTATCTGTATACGATAGTGATGCTATCGTAATAGATGGTTTTTGCTGTAAGGACATAGAAACAGGGGATATTTGCTGATTTTGGCCTAAGGGGGCAGGAAGCGTTGAAGCCCCATCTGTAACTGGTCACTTGGATGGCGTAGAGCTAGGGGAGACCCTTCGGCTTCGCTCAGGGTGACATATCGCATAAATGTCATGATAACATGTTCCCCACTGTGTCATCCTGGCCATGCCCACTGTCAGGGCGACCGGCTTTTGTAGGTGTCATTCTGAGCGTAGCGAAGAATCTCAATTGTTACGCTTACTTGTGCAACCAGGCACTAGCCTGTAGGGACAGAGCTTCAGCTCTGTCCGCGGTCTGAAACCGGAGATTATTAGTGGACAGACCTGAAGGTCTGTCCCTACTTTAGGGAAGTGGCCGAGAAAGTGGATAGCCAAGTGGTGGCTGTCGTCCTTCCGCGGAAGGATGACCCGACGCTGTGGCGACACATTGGCTGTCATCCTGATATTGCCCACTGTCAGGGCGACCGGCTTTTGTAGGTGTCATTCTGAGCGTAGCGAAGAATCTCAATTGTTACGCTTACTGGTGCAACCAGGCACTAGCCTGTAGGGACAGAACTTCAGCTCTGTCCGCGGTGGGGAACCGGGGGCAACGGACAGAGTCCCTACTTTAGGGAAGTGGCCGAGAATTGATATGGCCCACTGTGTCATTGCGAGCGAAGCGAAGCAATCTCTGCTGTAAGCTATGAGCTACGATCGTGTCATCGGTGGCTGTCGTCCTTCCGCGGAAGGACGACCCGACGCTGTGGCGACACAGGGGCTGTCATCCTGATCTTGCCCACTGTCAGGGCGACCGGCTTTTGTAGGTGTCATTCTGAGCGTAGCGAAGAATCTCGATTGTTACACTTACTGGTGCAACCAGGCACTAGCCCAACTTCCGCAGTTTGACTTGGGGAAGAGTTTTGCTGGCTCTTTTTCACGTTCACCGATGACATGGAGGGGATCATCTCCACATATGAGTGCCCACCAGAAGGCGATGTAGTGTAGACTCCTGGCTTCGCTGAGGGCGCTATAATCACCACATGTATCTCAGGCGATGCCGCAGCAGCAAGGGGGGTAAGGATCACGTCTATTGGGAGCTGGTGGAGTCCTACCGGACGGAGCGAGGACCTCGACAACGAGTGGTTGCTTACCTGGGTGATGTGGCGGAAACCTCCCGCCTCGGCGTCAAGCAAGCGGCTACGAACCAGGTCGGCTCCTGGCAGAGCCGGCTCTTCGAAGATGGACTAGAGCCAGAGTGGGTGGAAGTAGACACCAACCGCCTCAAGGTGGAAGGGGTGCACGACTTCGGCGGTTGCTGGCTTGGTCTTCATATCTCAGAGCAGTTGGGTCTTGTTACTCTTCTGGAACAACTGCTGCCGCATGGTCGCGAGGACATTCCATGGTCCATGATGGTTATGACGCTGGTGTTGATGCGGCTCTGTGATCCCTCCAGCGAGTTGCGCATAGCCGAGCACCT
>JAPLHP010000023.1 GCA_026389585.1 Chloroflexota bacterium
CCTTCCCCGGATCACCCTTGGAGGCATATGAGCTTGAGGTCTCTCAAACGCAAGGCTGCCTGGAACTATAGTTAGCAGGAACCAATATGGGACATTTCTAATGAGTCAAGAAAGAGGTCATTTCTAAAGAGTCTTGACATCATAGCGGAGAGCCGGCTACAAACCCGTCACAGGCTGAATATCCCTGTGCACCCTTTCTCTAAATCTGCACTCTGTATCCAAGCTGAGGTTGGGTGACTCTACTTCAACTAGCATGGCAGCATGGTTCTGCTAAATTAGGGTGGATGAGAGGTTAAAGCAATGGTGCTTGCTTCTCTTGGGCAGAGCGCCTTGGAGAGATTGCCCATAGGGCAAAACCCTACAGTTTAGCCTTCCCCAAGCCATTCCCTCTCAAACCGTTGACAAATAGCTTAGATTAGGGGTGTGGCACACCATGCTATCGCTGTCCCCAAAGGCTATTTTGAGCCGCTAGAAGCCGAGCACCTTCGGCTCGGTTATGCTACAAAGACACAGACAATCAAAAGCATCTTCGACTTCTACTTTGCGAATAAAGACGGTGCTCTAATACCTGACTTTACGAATAAAGACAAGGTTGCCCAGGTAGACACCCACAGTTGCTACAGTTGCCGCTACCCGTAGTCTCCCCCGTAGTCTCCCCCCAAGCCTCGCCAGAGGAAAAGCCCAGAGAATTTTCTCTGGAGGTGTTTGTTCGCTATGTCCGTGTAAGTCGTTGAGGGGAGATGCCACTAAGGTCTCGGCACTGGCCAGGGCGCTACGGGCCGGTGGTGCTTCCTATGCGGAAATAGGCCGTGCCGTGGGGGTCAAGTCCCAGAGCACCGTCCAAAACTACATCAAGGGCTATCCGAATCAGCGATAGGCTTGCACTGACCACACACTCGACGCCTGCCAGTCTGAACATCTTTCCACTCAAGTGCTTGACAATGGAACATATTTCTGTTTATTATTACGGTGTAACCTGTATATACTAAGAGGAAAGCATGGAAGAGCTGACCCGCACCTACATCACCACCACAGAGGTGGCCAACATACTGAGGATCAACCCGAAGTCTGCTGGTTTCTTGGCCCGGAAGGGGAAGATTCCAGCAGTCAAGATCGCCAACCGCTGGCTCATTCCCAAGGCGGCTGTCGAGGAACTGGCTAAGACCTACGTCCCCAGGAGGGGCAGGCCCAGAAGCAAACGCAAATACACCAGGAGGAGGCAGACATGAAGAGGGCAGCACTGTACGAGCGGGTTTCTACCGATGCCCAGGTTGAGAAGTACGGCCTCAGCGCTCAGGACCGTGCACTCAAGAAGCGGACGACGGAAAAAGGGTATCTGCTTGTCCCAAACATGGACAAAGACGCCTTTGTTGACGATGGATACTCTGGCGGTGACACCAACCGGCCAGCCCTGCTTCGACTGCGCCAATCAGTAGCCGAAGGCAGAGTGGATGTCGTCCTGTGCCATGACCCTGACCGCCTCTCCCGTAGCCTGTCTGACCTCTTGCTCCTTAGCGACGAGCTCAAGCGGGCCGGTATTCAGCTGGAGTTCATTACACAGGAGACCGATGCCTCTCCTGAAGGGCGCATGTTCTTTGCCATGCGTGGTGCAGTGGCCGAGTATGAACGTGCCAAGATACGGGAGCGCACCACCCGTGGCCGGCTGGAGAAGGCAAAGCAGGGTAAGGTCGTGAGCGGCGCAGCGGCCCCGTTCGGATACACCTTCGACCCTAAGACATCGACGCTGCAAATAAACGAGGACCATGCCAAGGTGGTGAGAATGGCGTTCTACCTGTACCTTCAAGAACACCTGTCGATTACCAAACTGGCAGATCGTCTGAACCGGCTTGGCACCCCACCGCCGTCGGGCAAGCGCTGGCACACGTCCACTCTCGGTCGTATGCTCTGCAACGAGACTTATGCGGGGACGCTCTGGCAGAACAAGTGGCAAACCCAAAAGATAGATTGCGGGCAGCAACGCCAGCCGAGAATACAAGAGAGCATCCGACCCAAGGATGAGCACATTTCGGCCCAAGTGCCGCCCATGGTCCCAAGGGAGATGTTCGACGCTGTACAAAACAGGCTCCGGGAGAACTCCCACCTGGCCATGCGCAACACGAAGCACGAGTACCTGCTTGCCGGGCTTCTAAGGCATACCTGCGGTAGCGGTATGGGGGCCAAAACAACGAAGGGGACTGCTTACTACTACTGCTACAAGAGCCAGAAGTTCAAGGCTCCGATTGACGAGAAGGGACAGGCGGTGCCCTGTCGATGTAGTTGGGTCAACGGCCACGCTCTTGACGGTGCGGTATGGGATACAGTAACGAACCTACTGCGACGGCCCGACCTGCTGGTTGCAGAGGTCGAGCGGCTGACCAAACCAGACTCCGCTACGCGGGAGGTACTGAATGAAGAGCTAGCCATGCTCAGGAAACGTCTGGAAGAACTCCCCAAAGAAGAGCGACGTTTAGTTGAAGGCTATCGGAAAGGGTTCTTCGCTGACTTTATGATGCGGGAAGAAATGGAACGGATACGCAAGGAGCGAGGGGACGTCGATGAGCGTTGCAGACAGCTTGAGTTGCAGCTTTCAAGGCTGGACCGTGCTGCGAGCTACAAGAGCAAGGTCGAAGACCTGGCCGAGACGTTGAACTGCGGATTGGATCAGATGGACTTCGACAAGCGCCGTGAGCTTATCCGTCTGCTAGTGGATCAGGTGGTCTACGACCAAGGTCACGTCACCATCAAGACCATAATCCCGCTGGGCGATGGTGAGAGCCAATTGCAACCCATATCCCCTCCCGCCAGGGGAGGGAGAACGGGTGGATTCCCGTCCTTCCGCGGAAGGACGGGAATGACAGATCAAAAGCACAAATAACTACATGAGACAGCAGGCGCATCAGCCATGAACGCGAAATTGAACGCTGAGCAAATCTTCCCTCCGTGAGGAAGAGCCAACATAGACGGTGTAGGTGATCGGTTCCACAATCCAACTGCTGTGCTGCTCATCATAGTAGGCCAGATGCTTGACCGGAAGCACGAAGGTCACCTGCCTGGTTTGTCCGAGTGCAAGAAGCACCTTCGAAAAGCCTTTGAGCTCTTTGAACGGCCTCTCCACTTGTGAACCATCGTACCCAACATACAATTGGGCCACCTCTTCGCCAGCCATATTTCCCGTGTTGGCAATATCTACGCTCACTCGCAGCGTTCCATCTATACCAACCTCTTGCTGATCAAGCTGCAGGTTCTTATATGCATAGGTGGTATAGCTCAGGCCAAAACCAAAGGGGAAAGCAGGTGTGTTACCCTCCCTGTCCATAAGCCGGTAGCCGTGAAAGTAGCCATAATCGACCGAATTGGCGCGGTTATCGAATAATGGGAGCTGGCTTTCAGATTTTGGAAATACACAGGGCAGCTTTGCACAGGGATTTACTTTGCCAAAGAGGATGTCCGCCAGGGCATTGCCGCCCTCCATGCCGGGATACCAGACCATCAAGATCGCAGGGACCTTTTCGCGCCATGATTCAGTGATGATAGCGCTGCCTCCCATGAGGGCGACTACCGTATTGGGGTTTGCAGCAGCAATCCGCGAGATCAAGGTCTCATCGCGCGGTTTGAGCATGAGAGTGTCCCTGTCACCACCCTTGTGTAAAATGCGCTCACCTTCATCCCTGTGGGTGTATCCGGCGACAATCACAGCCATGTCTGCCTTGCGCGCCATGTCTACGGCTTTGTCCATGGCTCTGCCGTCACTGTATGTGGTGGCACACTCCCGCGGCGCAACCGCGCGTATTCCCTCAAGAGGCGTGATCACGTAGGGTGGCCTCACCATGCTGCTGCCTTTGTCGCCGATGTTGGGCAAGGCAGCCAGCTTGCCAATAACTGCGATGCGTCTTACACGGGCACTATCAATGGGGAGTATCCGGCGAGGGCTGTCTGTTAAGCACTCGTTCTTCAGCAACACCATGGATTTTTGGGCAGCTTCCCGGGCCAGAGCCCCATGCTCCGGGCTGAGCACAGCCTGTGCCCCATACCGCGCCGGCTCACCTGTCTGGGCAAATCTGGCCTTCTGCCTCAGGATGCGCAGCACAGCATCGTCAATTGCCTCCTCAGAAACCTCACCTTTGCGGACCAGCCTCCTCAACTCTCTCCCAAAATGAAGGGGAAGGGGCATCTCGATATCTACGCCGGCATTGGCAGCCCGTGCGTTATGAACACTAAACAGGAAATCAGACATGACAAAACCTTCAAACCCCCACTCCTTCTTCAGAATATCACGCAGGAGGTGACGGTTATGACTGCAGTAGTCCCCGTTGACCTTGTTATAGGCGCTCATGACAGAGGCCGCACCTTCGTCAACACAACGCTTGAAATGCGGCAGGTATACCTCGCGCAAGGTCCTCTCGCTTATGCGGACATCAACCCGGAGGCGTGAGTTCTCAATGCTGTTGGCAGCAAAATGCTTGATGCAGGCCATGACATGACGCTGAGAACCCCGCACGAAGGCTGCCCCCATTTCTCCGAGATGATACGGGTCTTCACCATAGGTCTCCTGGGCTCGACCCCAGGCAGGATGTCTTAATAGATTGATGCACACAGCAGCGAGAAGGTTGGCACCCTGCGATCTAGCCTCAACTCCCATCGCATCACCAACCCGCTCTTCAAGGCCTATATCCCACGAAGCGCCACGGGCCATAGAGACCGGGAAACAGGTGGAGTGGCGCATCACCACTCCCCTGGGACCATCACTGAATCGAATGGCTGGGACAGATAGGCGCTCATCCTCACCTGCCGGCCAGGGGCGGCTGTTGTAGGCGAACAAAAGCTCTACGATGCCGCGCAGAAGTGGGGCATCGCCTGACATCTGCTTGATTTTCTGTTTGAGGCCCATCTGGGCCAGCAGGTGTCTGGCCTTTTCTTCAACCTGTTCTTTTCTAAGAGGCATGTCTTCGCTGAGCGTGAGCTCTGACTTCAACGTTATATCAAATCAGAACCCCAGATCGAGCAGAAAGAGGACTTCTGCCCTGGGAAGTTGGAGACCACCTGCAGCTTAGTGCATAGTCACCAACCTATCCGGGACGGGCTGCTATCTCACTGGCTAAGCGCCTGCATTCCTGATACCAGCCTTCTTCGCTTGTTTTTCCTGATACATGCGGTTGTCAGCCTCTCTCATGACTTCGGCCAACTTGCAGCCCTCCTCCCCCGTCGCCACACCGATAGAGAGAATCAGGGGAGAGCCCTGGGTATTGTTATTGTGAATCGCCAGTATCTGCCTGACGCGTGCCAGAGCCTTCTCTGCCGTAGACCTGTCTGCGCCAGGAAGCATCACCGCAAACTCATCGCCCCCGATTCTAGACACCACATCCTCGCTGCGGAAGGCTGCCATTAACACCGCCGCAGCACGCTGCAACAGCACATCCCCTGCCTCATGCCCATAGGTGTCATTGACTGCTTTCATGCCATCTACATCAGCCATCACAATACTCACCGGGAAAAAGCTCCTGCCGCGTTCCAGCCGCGCAAACTCTTCCTCAAAATAGGCCCGGTTGTATAGACCGCTGAGCACATCGTGGCTGCTGACGTACTCAAGCCTCTTCTGCACTCGCTTGCGCTCGGTGATGTCACGCACCATGACCAGTGCTTCATTCTTGCTGCTCGCTGCCACCCGGGCCTCGTAGAAAGCAGCATCACCGTCCAAGGGAACTTGAATCTCAAACACCTGCGTTTCTCCGGTCTGCAATGCCCGTCTCACCAGCGGCAGCCCCCGATGGACCACTTCTGCAGATAATGCTTTGTACTGGGGTAACTCCTGATACGCTTTACCATCCGTGGATATGCCTTGAATTGCCGGATTACCTCCTTCAGCGGCCCTCGCATCCAGAATGGTGCCATTCTCACCAACTCGAAACATCAGGTCCGGTATCGCATTCAGGAGGGCGCGTTTCTCCGCTTCCCTTTCCGTAAGCTCGCGCTGCGACTTATCCAATGATGCCAGCATGCCATTGATAGCCCCACCCAATCTCGATAGCTCATCCTCTCCTTTGACGGCGACCCGCTCGGTCAGATCACCGGTGTCACGTACCCTGTCTACGCCTTTGCTGAGGCCGAGCAAACGGGAGAGGATAACCCTGTTCATCAGGATAATGACCACCAGGGCAAACATCACAAATGCTGCTGCAAGATAGACTATGAGCCAGTAGACCGTTTGCTGTCCCTGATGGTAGATATCGCGGTTCATGTCTGCTCTGATTATCATCGCGGGATTGCCGTAGATATCCATCAACAAGCCGTATCCGGCCACGGTGTCCTTGTCCAATGGTTGGGTGATAACAGGTACCTCATCCGACAGCAGGGCCTTTGCGGCCGAGAAGTCGTCGGGCATCTGTGGATCATCCAGGCGATACAAGCCGAGAGACAGATGTGTCTGCGCTGCCAGCCTCTCCACCTCGGCATCATCAAGAAAGCGGGCAAAGATCAGCCTGCCCAAGATGGAGCTGCCTGGCAACATGGCGCTCTCAACAGCGTAAGGGTAGGATTGGACAAGCAGGGTGTCTTCCGGGAGAACCAGTATCCCTGTTACAGCGGTAGTGTCTATTTGCGGAGGTATTGAAATCGGGCTGTTGCCCCCAAGCACTTCCATCAGGCCGGGGACAGAGACTAATTGTATTGACTCATGCGTCTCCAGGTTGTATCCGATGCCAGCAGGGGGCATGCCGGACATGACAAAGATAACGTAATTGATCCCCATGACGGCAAAGGCTGGTTCGGTGATATTGATCTTCATGTGCATCTCTCCATTCTCATCCATGACCATGGAGAAGTTCTTGGCATCAGCCGTGGCTTTGCTAAAGGTGATGCTCATGCTGGAGAAGTCGTTAGACAGGGCGCTCACGGCCCGTTGAGTGTTCTGAGTGGTGTTCTGCTTTTCCAGGACAGTGAAACGCTTCATCAGGATGGTCTCCGAGACAGCAAACGTGATGGCAAGCGCAGCCGCAAAGACAACACAAATCATTATTATGGCTTTCCTACGCAGTGTCATCGGGGCACCTCCTGATCATACATTCCACAGGCCTTCAATCTTCGAACTTAAACCCTTTCTTAGCAAAGACCCCCAGGCAAGCACTGACCACATTGGGGTCATACAGGATACCGCTGTTGCATGAAATCTCCTCGAGGGCTTTCTCTATACCCAGTGGGGGCCGGTAGGGCCGATGGGAGGTCATGGCCTCAACAACATCCGCCACGCCCAGTAT
>JAPLHP010000024.1 GCA_026389585.1 Chloroflexota bacterium
TGGCCCGCCGGGAGGAGGTAAAACAGCAGAGCATTGCTTCAAGAAAGGCTGCCAACGCGGTCACTACCTTGAGCCGGACCCATGCCCCACTGTTCATTACCAAAACAGCCGACTTGTATCATAGGGTTTGACGACGTACACTTACTCAGCAGAACGCGAATACTGCCTTGAAGACCACGTCTCCGGTTCTGTCTATTGAACCCCGCGGCTCGCCAAACTCCTGGCGGACGACATCGAAGCCCCTCTCGAGGTCACCTCTTCCGGCGTCGCTGTTGAAGCCGACATCGATCAGTGTGGGATCCCTGTCCAGAAGCAGGTAAACGTTAGTCACATGGTTTGGGAAGCTCTCCACGGGTATCCCGTAGACCCGAATGCCGCCGGATGAGTATCGGACAACTCCCTCTATGCGCGTTTCTTCCACGTCCCCAATGCCTCCGAGCTTCTCTGTCTGGTAGTTGCCCCGTGTGGGGTGCCACCGATTCAATTATAGGCCGATGGCCGCCACCGTGTCACAGGGCCAGATGCCACCGGGATCGAAAGGCAGACATCGGCTAGGGTTCCAGCACCACCTTGATGGCGCCTGCTTTCCGGTCTCGCGCCACGGCAAAAGCCTGTTTCACTTCTGCCAGCGGGAAACGGTGTGTGATCGAGGCCCTGGCGATCTCAGGATGCCTGGAGAGCAGCATGGCCGCAACGTCAAAGTCCCGCACAGCGCCATTAGCGGCATACATGAACGAGGAGATGACCGTTACCTCCTTCATCATGGCGGGTATCTGGGGAAACGGAAGGCCGTTCCAATGCGTCCCGAGAATCAGGATTCTACCCTTCGGCCGACACAACCTGACAGCCCTGTTCACTGCTTTGTCTGTTCCAGCACAATCTACAACAAGGTCGTACTGCCCTTCAACCTCTCGGGCTCCAAGAGACATGCCCGCAGCCATTTGATGGTCGTAGCGTGCGGACAGCCCCACCGTTGCGTCGCCGGCTTTGGCGACTGCCACAGCGCAGAGGCCGATGGCGCCTCCCCCTATTACCGCCACGCGCTCGCTCGCCTCCAGACCAGCCCGGCGAAGTCCGTGCACTGCCACCGCCAGAGGCTCAACCAGGCAGGCGTCTCGCACATCAACATTCGAAGGCAGATAGACCAGACATCTCTCCGGGACCCTGAGTTCATCGGCCATGCCTCCGTCTCGACCGACACCAAGCGACTTCCCTGCCCTCGCCTGGCACAAGTTGTAGTCACCGGCCCGGCAACTGGGGCATTCGTGGCAAGGCATGGTTGGCTCCACAGCGACGGACGTACCATTATCAAGCACCCCCGCCACTTCATGACCGACCACGCAGTTCAAGGGCGATTTCATTTCCAGCATATGGAGGTCAGAGCCGCAAATGCCGATGGAACGCACGATCACCCTGACTCCTTCGTCAGAGGGCTCCCGCACCTCCCGCAGCTCTACTTCTCCATCCTTGAAATACACGGCACGCATCCGCTCGCTCCTTGGGCTAGGACTACATGTACTAGATACTCCCAGCCATCTCCGTCAACCCGGACTGCTTCACAACCTTCCTGAGCTCATCCAAATGGGTCTGAGGTGAGGGTTCACAATTGGCCAGTGGGTAGACCATGCCGTACTGGGCGTACTTCGAAATCCCCAGTCTGTGATAGGGCACCAGTTCGACTTGCCGGAAACCCAGTCCGCACACAAACCTGGCCGTCTCCCCGATGTTCTCCACGGAATCGTTCCAGCCTGGAATAACCGGGATTCTTATGATGACATCCTGGGAGGCTTTCACGGAGAGCACTCTCTTGAGATTGCCGAGAATCAGTTCATTTGACCGCCCCGTCAGCTCTCCGTGCCTGGCCGGATCCATGTGCTTCACGTCAAACTGCAGCAAATCCACGTGCTTGAGGACAGCCTCAAGATAGCTCCACGGTAAGTGTCCGCAGGTCTCTAAGGCGGTGTGCAGATAGGCTTCCTGGGCTGCTTTGAGAAGCTCTGCCGCGAATCTGTATTGGGCCAGCGGTTCGCCGCCCCCAACCGTAATGCCGCCGCCCGACCTCCGGTAGAAGGCTCGGTCCTTCTCCACTTCCGCTAGCACTTCGTCAACGGGCATCTCCCGGCCGACGACCTTCAGGGCATCTTTGCCGCACGCCGCAACACACTTGCCGCAGGCATCACACGCCTTTCTGTCAATCGACGGCTTGCCCTGCCTGTTCAGGTGAATCGCTTTGACAGGACAGGCGCACAGGCATGGCGCTCCGCACGCGCTGTCCCCCACGCATCGGGATTCGATGAAGCCGAGCTCAGGCTGGCCTTTCTGTGATTCCGGGTTGCAGCACCAGAGGCACCCCAGCGGACAGCCCTTCAGAAACACCAGCGTCCGGATTCCAGCGCCGTCGTGGATGGAATACCTCTGAATGTTGAAAACCTGTCCGGTTGTGCTGCCTGTCATGACACTCTTCGCGGTATCACACCCCGTGTTCCGTTCTCTTGATGATATCGTCCTGGACCGCCTTCTCCAGCTCCACGAAGAAGGCACTGTATCCCACCACCCGCACCACCAGGTCCTTGTAGTCTTCCGGGTGTTTCTGCGCTTCCCTCAGGGTCTCCGCACTCACCACGTTGAACTGGATCTCCCATCCGCCCAGATCGAAATAGGTCCGGATCAGATTGGCCCACTTCACCATGCCAGCTTGGGTCTCCAATGGTCCGGGGTGCATCTTCATATTGAAGATCGTTCCCTGAACCAGGTTCACGTGTTCCAGGTTGGCCACGGACTTGATGCTGGCTGTCGGCCCGTTTACGTCGGTGCCTTGAGCCGGAGAACAAGCATCACTCAACGGAGTCCCTGCTGTCCGGCCGTCGGGAGTGGCCCCGCAAAGCAGCCCGTAGCTCATGTGGGCTGCCACCGGAGCGATAGTGGCCCCATAGCCCTGCCCTGGAAGGGTTTGGTGTTGACGCAGTTCCTTCAGCACTATGTTCAGACAGTCTTTGGCCAGATTATCCACGTACGGGTCGTCATTCCCGTATTTCGGGGCGCGGAGGCACATTTCCGTCGAACTGTCTTCGAAGTTGGTTTCCAGCGCATGCTTGAGTTGAGCCATGGTGATGATTCGGTCATCAAAAACCAGCTTCCTGATGGCCGCCATCGAATTCGCCAGGGTAGCGATTCCCACGATGCAGGCGTGTACCGCCCGGTTTCCGTATATGGCGCCGCCGTCATAGTAGCTCTTGCCACGGCTGATACTGTCTCTTGTAAGCGAGGACAGATAGGGACAGGGCCGGTGCTTTGTATGCGCTTCTACCAGTGGAAGTGTCTGCAAAAACATGATTCTGGCAAGTATCCTTGCCCGCTCGGAGAACGCCTTCATCATGTCGTCGAAAGTCTCCCACGTTAGCATGCCACCGGTTGACGCCAGGGGAGACCCGGTAACAGGATCTTTCCCCTGCAGTGTCAATTCAAGGAGTCGCCCCAGACTCATGGCATGGTAAGGGATACCCTCCGTCCCCTTTCCGGCGAAGGTTATCTCCGAGCACCCGATAATGCAGTAATCGTAGGCGTCTTCTTTGGTTATGCCGGGAACGTAGGCCAGTTGGCTCGGAATGATCACCTCGTCGTTGAACAAGGCGGGGTGCCCGCCCCCATGGTTCTTGATAGCTTCACAGCACTTCATGAGGAACTTGTCCGGAGTCCGTTTGTGTATTCTGGCCGACACCGTTGGCTCGTGGAGTTGCATGTTGCTGGATACGTCCAGCAGGAGATAGGAGAGTTCGTTGGTGGCATCGTAGCCATCGGCGGTCTGCCCGCCAATCGGCACCTGAATCCAAAAAGGATAGCCGTTATGTGCATAGGTGAGGACCTCGCTGGCCACGCGGTTCGACTCCGCGACCTTGAGCCACAGGCATTCCAGGAGCTCCAGCGCCTGGGCCTTCGTGACTACCCCCTGCTTGATGTCTCTGTCATAGTACGAGAAGCAATACTGATCTAAGCGGCCGGTGCCGATAGAGACCCCGTTCGTTTCGATTTGTACCGAAGCCATAATGAAGGCCACGACCTGCAGCGCTTCCCCGAAGTTCCGGGCCGGATGGGCCGGCACCCAGTCACATGTTTCGGCTATCTGCTCCAGTTCCCTCTTCCGCTCTTCATTTGGCTCTACGGCAGCTTTCTCCCGTGCCAGATCGGCAAACCGCCTGGCCCACTTGATCACCGCCTTGTCCGCTATTACCACTGCTCTGAGGAAGGGTACCTTGGCATAATCATCAGGGTTAGTGAGGTCCAAACGACTTATGTGGGCTTCCGCAGCCTCAATGAATGAGTTCAAGCCGCTAGAAATGACCCCTTCGATATTAGGGGCGATATGGCCGATGCCACCCTGCTTGCCCATGCGGATATCGTTGAACGAGTTCCTTTCTGCCTGCCTGACCTCGTCTATGGTGAGCGCGTTGGCTATGGCCGCGAGATTCCTACCCTGCCAGTACTCCATGCACCCCTTCAACCGGGCCTTGTCCTCGTCGCTCAGAAGCCAGGGGTCACCCTTCCTCGTCGATATGGTGTCCAATTCCGGCTTCAGCCAGGTGTCATCGTACTCCGGGAACAGAAAAACTCCCCTTGGCCTGGAGGCGATGTTGCCCACGATGAGTTCGCCATCCTGGATCCAGATGGGAACCTCACTCAGCACTTTGTCAAAGGCCAGCGCCTGCCTCAGAACCGGAGGCAGAGCCTCCGTCTTCTTGTACGAATCGGTAACCAGCACACTGCGGTCAGCACAGATGTTTGGTTTGTGCTGCATGTAGGCCTGCTTCAGTTTCGCAGTTCTTTCTGTGCTGGGATGGCATGACTTCCTGGCTACTGTCGTGGCACTTGCTTCTGCGCTCATTGTGGGACCTCCTCTTCAGCGTCTATCTTCACGCCACCTCTTCAACAAACACATATACTACTCTGGTCATATCGAAGAGTTCCTTCTCATCTTCACGAATGGGACGACCAGTCTCGCTCGCGTATATATCCATCATGGTCTGGAATCCCTCCATGTTGTCAAACCATTCCTCAGTAATGCAGTCGAACTTCGGTTCTTTATCTCCAGACGAGAAGGGCATGGTGCTGACATAGTTGCGCACATACTTCTTGATGAAAGGGAAGACCCTCTTCGCCAATGGTGCGTGAACCTCCTCATAGTGCTTGCGGAACTGCTCTAGTGAAAGGCCGGGTTTCCTCTTTAACAACGCTATTGCCTTGACCATGCGAAAATACCTCCTTTCATTCCCCCATCAGCATTGTATATCCCGACGCCAAAGGAAGTACAGGCTGCACTTCCGCAAGGCCAGTGTGGTGAAGGTTTGCCGGTTGAGCAGTTCATTCAGTTGACGGACACGGCAACGAGACACCTCTGAGCCAGGTCATGAAGGGTTTTGAACTCAGGCAGATAAGGGTTCATATCCTCTGATGGACAGGTGTCAAGATAGACTTCACACTGCAGTTGGTCTTGCCGCAGCACATTCCCCACCCTTTTCTCAGCGTTTCCGACGCCTTCACATCCCAATCCTCAAGCCCATAAGGAAACTCTTTCACAAACTGATGGACACGATCGAATCGCTGCCGGTCATCAGAACAGCCCCGAGTTAACTGAGAAGCTTTCTCCCCTATAGCTGAATGCCTGCCAAAATCGCAGAGTTGGGTAGGCAACAGGCATTCAGCTACTCGATCCATCGCATAATCCCCATATCAGTCAAAGATGCCAGCTTGATACAAAACCGGGAACTCATCATCAGACACGCCCGATATCCGCGTGCAGACATACTCAGTATGTTCCCCCAGGCAATACCAAGGCAATCTTGATCGTCAGGGACCACAAAAGAGGAAGCCAGGTGAGAAAAGCAGTAGTTGTCCCGGATCACTCAGCACTATTCATTGCGCCTTGGGTGAAGAATTGATGCTCGGAATTATCGAAACAGGATCGCCTGAGCGTGAATCAGCTTACTGACTTTTGTCTGGGGGGCAAGGGATTGACTCTCCCGCAGTGAGGGCATCTGATGCTATCGCCTCTGAATTTGGGCGGCACTCTCAGTTTCGTGCCGCACTCGCAGTTGACAAGACCATAGTCACTGAACTTCCACAGAAGATCAGAGGTCTCCCTCGTGCGCTCGACCTTCTCCGCTTCCGGTTCTACGGCTTCCGGCTTCCGTGCAGCTACAGCAGGAACACCTGCAAGAGCAGAGGCGGGCATGACCCCGCTGCCAGACCGGCTGACTTCACGATAAGCTTTGTCGTAGGCTGCCAGTGAGGCGCCTCCCGCCATACTCCGCAATATTCTTATCCTCTCCGAGATTGGCGGGTGGGTGCTGGTCAGATCACTGGCCGCTCTTCCTCCGCTGCGGAAGGGGTTAACCGTATACATTGGGGCAAGCGCCTGGTTGGCCGACTTTACCTCGGTGGTTGAACCAGCCAATTTCTCCAGTGCCGAGGCGAGTCCCTCTGGATACCTGGTGTACAGGGCACTGGAGGCATCGGCCAGATACTCCCTCTTTCTGGAAATTGCAAAGTATATCAGTTGAGCCGCAATCGGTGCCAGTATCATCAGAAGTATAGCTACAACGATTATTAGCAACGCTGCGCCGCCTCCCGATGAGGAACTCCTTCTATTGCCTCGCATACCGCCAAACAACATCATCCTGGAGGCAAACCACGCTAGAATAACAATAGTCCCAAGCAGTACACTGCATAACGCCATCAACAGTACATCACGGTTCTTTATATGGGATATTTCGTGACCAATAACACCCTGCAACTCATCGCGGTTGAGCTTCTGCAGCAGCCCGGAGGTAATAGCGACGGAGGCTCGATTGGGGTCTCTCCCCGTGGCAAAGGCATTCAAGGCCGGGTCGTCGATGATATAGATATCCGGCATCTTTCCCAGCCCCGAGGCAATCTTCATTTCCTCGACAGCGTTGTAGAGACGGGGATGATCGTCGCGGCTTATCTTCCTCGCTCCGGATATGGAGAGAATGATGCTATCCCCCTGGAAATAGGCAATCAGACTCATGATCACCCATACCACCAGAGCTACGATCAGGCCGCCAACACCGCTACCGAATAGAGCTACACCCAGGAAATAGCCAAACAGGAGCAGCAGCAGGCCCATGGCTGCCACCAGTATTATGGATCTAGTCTGGTTAGACCTTATCTGTTCCCACATGCCGGAGCGTCTCTTGGCTAATTGAAGCTAACCTTGGGTACTTCCTTTTCTTCAGCTACTGTAACCTGGAAGAACTCGCCAGCCTTGAAACCAGTCATTCCCGCCACAACATTGGAAGGGAACATCTGGATCTTATTGTTGTAGCCGAGAACCGAATCATTGTAATACTGGCGTGAGAAACTTATCTTGTTCTCCGTTGAGGTCAACTCTTCCTGAAGAGCAAGAAAGTTCTTGTTGGCCTTCAGGTCGGGGTAGTTTTCCACCACAGCCAGCAGCCTGGAAAGAGCTCCGCTGAGCTCGCCCTCGGCCTTGGCCTGGGCTCCTACGCCGGTACCAACCGCCTTCTGCGCCAGATTGCGGGCATTGGTGACCGCTTCCAGCGTCTCCCTTTCGAAGTTCTTATACCCTTTAACTGTTTCCACCAGGTTCGGGATCAGGTCATGTCTCCTCTTGAGCTGGACATCGATCTGGGCCCAGGCATTCTTAGTCTGATTGCGTGCCCTTACCAGCCCGTTGTATACCCCCACCAACAGGAGAAGAAGAACCACCACCACCCCAAGAACAACATACAATGCGATCTTCATAGATCACCTCCTCGAAATAGATCTCTATTATTCTCTTACTTTGAATACCTCTCCCAAAAAGTGAACAACCCTGCTGTGCTTATGGCCAGTATGGCTTCTGTCTTTGTCTTTCAACTGTGCCAGCACCTGGCTGACTTCACCGCTATCGAACCATAGCCCATCTCCCCTGAGACAGACGTCTATCAACACCTTCGGATCAGAGCCAATGTAAACCTTTTTCATCTTCCTTCTGCATATCGGACACCTTCTCGACTTCTCAGCCACCTTCTCTTCAGGCAAGGCCATGATTTCATTCATATTAAGCGCCCCGCCTTCCAATCCCAAACGCGCTTCCAGCAACTCCAGCTCTCCGGCATCAAACCAGACGCCGTAGCACTTCGTGCAGTAGTCGAGCTCAATCCTCTCATACTCCACCACCACCACCACACCTTTACATGCCGGACAGTCCACCGATTTCCCCCTTAGGCATTAAACCATACCTATTTTACTCAAGAAGCAAGCATAATCAACCTTATGCATGTATTTCAAGTGCATGCAGTCCAGCATTAACAGGCCAACACATCGGCATTACCCAAACCTCCATCAACATCATACCACATCACTAACCGATCAGCATGAACAAAGGAATACCCCTCAGCCAAGCCATGCCCCTCAGTCGAGATGATCACCGGAAGAGAGTACGCTGTAGCCGATCTCAACGGTGACCCTGCGAACACCGTAGTCATCGCCGTCTGGGCGTAAATTCTGCGGCGTGTTCCCCAACGTCCCCCCTTCGTATCCAAGCTGAGGTGGGTAACCAGACATAACCTCCAATCCTTGACAACTGTCAGACAGTCTGCATATCATCAGGGCAGAATTCCCACACGATACACACTTCGGTCAGGCAATCACGCATCTAGTGCCCGAGCGGAGCAAGCCTACTCGTAAAGGGGGGAACGTGGGTAGCAGACGATTTATCGGCTGTGCAGAGTATTTGTTTTTCTCTCGGCTCCATTGGCCGTTCGATAAGAGATTCCGCAGCAGCCTCATCCCCAGAGGCAGTTTCTCACGCGGTGGTGTTAACAGAATATTAACGGCGCTTCTCCTGGCCACACTTATTTTCGTTCCCATTCTTTCTGTGCTTCCTGAGCGAGATGTGGTTTCTGCTGACTCGCCTGTGACCCCCATGGTATCCGCAGGGCTCAGACACACCGTGGGGCTAAAGTCCGATGGTACTGTGGTGGCCGTAGGAGACAATAGAGCCGGCCAGTGCAATGTGGGCTCCTGGACCGGGATACAGCAGGTGGCCACAGGACAAAATTGGACGGTGGGGCTGAAGTCTGACGGGACGGTGGTGGCGGTGGGAGCCAGCTACTACGGTGAGTGTAACGTGGGCTCCTGGACCGGGATACAGCAGGTGGCTGCCGGGCTCTTTCACACGGTGGGGCTGAAGTCCGATGGCACGGTGGTGATCACGGGATCGTGTGGCTACTGCGACGTGGGCTCATGGATTGACATCCAGCAGGTGGCTGCTGGGTACGATTACACGGTGGGCCTGAAGTCCGACGGCACGGCGGTAGCCACGGGAGATGATTCCATGATGACCCAGGTGGGTTGGGGGACCGGTCGGCTCAACGTGGGCTCCTGGACCGACATCTGTCAGGTGGCAGCGGGGAAGTATCACACGGTGGGCCTCAAGTCGAACGGCACAGTGGTAGTCACGGGATACAACGATGATGGTGAGTGCAACGTGGGCTCCTGGACCGACATCTGTCAGGTGGCAGCGGGGGACGATGACACGGTGGGCCTGAAGTCTGACGGGACGGTGGTGGCTGTGGGATACAATGACCAAGGCCAGTGTAACGTGGGCTCCTGGACCGACATACAGCAGGTGGACGCAGGAGCATGGCACACGGTGGGCCTGAAGTCCGACGGCACAGTGGTGGCTGTGGGATACAACGACCAAGGCCAGTGCAACACTTTTAACTGGAATCTGGGGGTCACCATCTCGAACCACCCCCCCAACCAGCCCACCAACCTCTCGCCGATAGGCTCAGGTGTGAGCCTGACAGCTACCTTGCAAGCATCAGCTTTTTCAGACCCAGATGCAGAAGACTCACTGGCAGTTTCCCAGTGGGAGATAACCACTACTGAAGGAGACTATTTAGCCCCTCTATTTGGTTTCTCCAGTATCACGGGACTACCCACGCTCCCTGTTCCATCAGGGACGCTGACCTATGATACAACCTACTACTGGCACGTGAGATATCAGGACAATCACGGAGCTTGGTCAACTTGGTCAGCCGAGACAACTTTCATCACGGGGAATGCTCCGCAGCTCGTGAACCTGGATGTGCCGTTCAAGGCACAGGTTCCTCCTGGTAGTTGGGCAGAAACCAATAACTGTGGGCAAACCTCATCGCTTATGGTCTTCTCCTACTGGAACGGAACTGTGCCGACTGAGCAGGGGATCAAAGACATTGATGATTGGCTCTACACAAAATACGGTGACCCGGTGAATGGCTACAATGGCTCCATTAGTACCACCACCAAGCTTGAATCCCTCGCACGTGAATATGGTGGCTTCTCGACCTACAAAGCAAGTGGATGGGATCTGAATAGACTCAAGAGAGAGCTTGACGCGGGTCATCCTGTTATCGTAGCCGTCATCGCGGGACGTCTTTCCAACAGGAGCTACACCTACTCTGGAGGTCACTTCGTAGTAGTCAAGGGTTATAGCAGCACACACGTGATCTGCAATGATCCTGGAACAAGCGGAGGACACGACAAGTACTATGCCAACACTGAGTTTTCGCTGGCTATGTCGGATCAGGGTGGCTCTGTAGTCGTCATTGCTCCTCCGCCAACAGCAGATTTCTCTGCCGATCCTGTCTATGCCATAGAAGACCAGGTAGTTCACTTCACTGGCCTGCCTTCTGGCGGCATACTACCTTACTCATATGCCTGGGACTTTGGTGATGGGACCACTGCCAATGATCAGAATCCCTCGCACGCTTATTCTGCTCCAGGAAGCTACCCCGTCTCGCTGACCATCACCGATTCAACTTCTGCAACAACTAGCAAGACCAAGCATGTCACGGTTTGGGGAGTGAAGAAGTACGCGCCCACCCTGAGATTCGACGACAAAGAGAACTACTACCCTACTGATGTGCACGGGGATGACGGTGATGTAACCAACAATCATGAGAACTGGGATGCTGGCAAGTTTGGATCAACTCGCGTTTGCTACTATAACGTAGTCACATACCCAGATTCTGTGGTATACGAATACTGGTACTACTATGCCAACAACGCGTTTCCCCTAGACAATCACGAGCATGACTTCGAGGCGGCGTTTGTCTGGGTAAACAATGCTACGAACAAACCCTTCTACTTTGGCTTGACTCAGCACCAGTGGATCAATGAGTCTGAGATATCGGACACCTCCCAACTTGTTGCATATGTGGAACTGGGCGGTCATGGAATGGCCGACAGTTCACTGCCAATTAGCGGGGAGGGCGACGGGACTGCCATATCGGGAAACAACTTCACATATCAGCCAATGTCAGCCGCGGAGTCGTTTGCCGGAGCTGACCTGGACGATGCCGGCAACTACAAGACCAATGAGTTTAGCATCAGCCACGTGAAGGCACCTTGGCAACGGGCAGATTATGCCAACCCTGAGGGGGAGATCCGCTTGACGGAGGGACTCGGTCAGACGAACTGGATCACGATCAAACTGCACAGCCCGGGCGAGCTTAGGGTGCTAGACTCGCAGGATCGGACTACGGGAATCGTGGGTGGGGAGACGAGGAATGAGATCCCGAACTCGACCTACTACGGCGACGCGGTCACAATACTCTCGCCAGTTGACTCCTATAGATACGAAGTAGTAGGCACAGGACAAGGTTCCTATGGGCTCACCGTGACGTTGGTGAAAGATACAGGACCCGTCACATTTGCTGCCACTGATATTCCTATACTAGCCAATGGGGTGCATCAGTACACGATTGACTGGGATGCTCTGTCTCTAGGCCAGCAAGGGGCGACCATCGCCATAGACTCCAATGGCGATGGCACAGTGGACAACAGCCTATCTGCCGATGCTGAGCTTACTCATGAGGAGTTTCTATCAGCTACCTCGGAGCAAGGGCTGCCATCTTGGATTTGGATTGTTGTTGGCGTTGCGGCGGCTGTAGGAGTAGGCGTTGTGGCCTACTTGGTCAGTAGCAGGCGAGCGCCAAAACAGGGCTAGCCATTTTAACCGTATGACACATTGCAGAGTAGAAGCAGAGTTCCACCATATGGGACAAAGGCGAGACCACCTCTAGAAGGGGGGTGTGCTGACAATGCACGACATTGGGGCTCTTGAAATCGTCATTATCGTGGGGGTTCTTCTGGTACTCGGACTGTTCGCGGGCAAATTCCTTGGTATCAGGAGGGCGGGGCGTCGAAGTCGAACTACTTTGTGCCCCCAGTGCGGGCAACCGAATGACGGTTCAGCGGCATTCTGTCTCAAATGCGGTACGCCTCTACGCCAGACGTTGAGACCGGAAACAACTGAGAAACCCGCCAGGACTGGGCGGCGGCTTCGTATATTCGGAGTAGTGTCCTTCATAATCGTTGTGCTGGTCATCGTTGCGGCAATATGGTTTTTTGGAATAGGACGTGGGGGAAATGACGGTGGAGGTGGTGGAAGCCTCACTCAACAGAACGCCGCGGTCACCAAGGACGCTTCAGAATTGGCACTGAAAGCGAGCGACATTGAAAATGGGTGTACTCAGTTGCGTGTCAATAATGTAATGGAGGGCACGAATGTTCTATCCGTATATAGCGTAACTTTCTTTTGTGGTGGCTACGGAACACTGATGTATGGTGTCACGAACAGTAGTGTTACCGTCTACTCTTCTGTTGATGCAGCCAGAAACGCTTATGCCTCGAAGGCCCCTGATGAGTATGGCAGTGCCAGTGCCGTGCAACACTACCACACTGACATTGGTGACGAATGCGTCGTAGTGGTGATACAGGAGCTTGCCTCGGCAGAGTGCCTATTCAGAGACAAGAACGTGCTTGTAGACGTTGGTACGACCTATCCCGAAGACGCGGAGTTCTACGCTAGGATAGTAGAGCAACGAATAGGTTAGATGCAGTACTAAGAACCTGATTCTGTGGGCGACTGCTGCATATCGTGATTCCCTGTAAGGTGTGTAGGTGGTCGCCGAGAACGGGGTAAACGCAGAACCCGTTCACTAATATTCGCTGCAACTATAGAAGGAGGGCTAATGACACTGTTTGGGTTCCTTGTTATTTTCCTGGCCATCATTGGACTGATCGCACTAGTCTATACCATTGTTGTCCGAGCCGGACGCGTTGGCCGCGGAACTCGTCCTGCGGTCTGTCCGCAGTGCGGAAACGCAAATCCGGACGGAGCGAGATTCTGCCAGAAATGCCGCACGCCTGTCGGGAACTCCATTCAGCAATCGGCGGCGAGCCAAGTTACGACGGCAAGTGAAAGTCGCCCCGGCCTCTGTCCGCAGTGCGGCAATGCAAATCCGGACGAAGCCATATTCTGCCAGAAATGCGGCACGCCTGTCGGCAAGCCCACCCAGAAATCAGACGTGCCCCAGCCTGGGATGGCAAGTGAAAGTCGCCCCGGACTCTGTCCCCAGTGCGGAAAGGCAAATCCAGAACAGGCCCGGTTCTGTCTCAGTTGCGGGGCGGCTCTCCAGACGTTTTTCCAGAAACCCAGCGTCAGCCAAGCAGTAGTATCAACGCAGACAACGAAAATCGTGGCAATCATCGGCGCCGCAGTCATCTTGGTCGGTTTTCTTACTCCCTGGATAACAATCAGCGGATGGGTGTCCGCAAACATATCTGCGTTGGACTGGATAAGGGGCTGGAGCTTCGGGGGTGAGACTTTGGATAGAAGGGGCGAGGTTTACCTTGCTTTGATCGGCGTTCTGCTTGCCGTGGTAGGCGCCATATCTGCCCTGGCCAGTCCAAAGACAAAGGCGCGCTGGGCCACACTCATCTTGTTGGGAGGGATAGCTTCGATTCTGGCCGCTGTCTGGGGAATCGTCGATATTGGAAGTCACGCCGACCTGGGTGTATCGGGTGGCTACGGATACGGCGTGTACCTGACATTGATCGGTGGCCTATTGAGTCTGGGCGCGCTGCTGGGCTCGAGGCGCTGGCTTGAGACACTCTTCAAACGCTGGTTTTTGACCACCTAATGTACTTCTCCAAACAAGATCATGGAGAGAGCACTAGGGTGGGCTGTGCCCACCCCCACCCGTACCATGCTCCCGGCTGATCTCCTGAGAGAACTCGGCGGTTGGGTTACCAGCCGTCCCTGCGTGCCTGGCCTCCTGCCCCACCTCCCCACTCCCCCCACCACCTGCTCCTGCCCTGGGGGCAGTCGCCCCTTCCACCGAAACGAACCCCACCAACGCCGTGGTCATCGCAACCTGGGCGTAGTGCCCCCCCTTCATATCCAGGCTGAGGTTGACAGCCTCTACCGTCCAAACTATCCTAGGGAGACCCACAGCGATATTTCTAGACAACCAAGACTACTCATAGGGGGACGAAATGAAACGACACGATTCTAGGTTCCTGGTATGCGCCCTAGCTGTATTGATGCTACTTCTCTTGACTGTACCGTTGGTTGCGTGTGGTAATGGCGGAAGCGATGGTGATGGCAACGGCAATGGCAATGGTAATGGCGATGCGAACACAGGAGGAAGCGCGCTCAGTGGGACGCTGAACGACATCTACTTCATGGATTTCCCCTCGTGGGGAGAGAGTGGACTGTTTGTAGATGTGACTCTGAGAAACACCACAAACGAAACCATCTATATCCAAGGCTACTTTGTGGATAGCCATGGGACCAAGTACACTGGTTCTTTCGACACCGTGGGGATGGGGTCAACGTACATGACTCCTGGGTATGTCATGTCCAACACTGTCTATGGCGCTCCAGGCGTTCCTAAGGACGCGACGGGGCTGAAGTTCATTATCGACACTTCAAAAGGGCGGACTACCCTATCACTGCCAGATGGGAGCTCGATACGAGTCGAATAGTCATCGCCCCGGCAGGTACTGCAAATGGAGGCCGAGCCTGCGAAGTGAGACTGGCTAACGAGTGGACGCGGGTACCGGCTCGCATAGTCCCAGGACCAGCCAATCGAAGACTGTGTATGATGGGAAGACATGAACGACTGGACGAGGTATTGGCGACGTACTCGATGGCAACATGATGAAGTCATCCGGTGATGCTGTCCGAGACATGCCCAGGGTTGTTGCAGTTCTGGCCGCCTAAGCTGCGTCCCCTACCCCCTCAGCCCCAGATGGTCACAGGGTGCTGAGGATACTCCCAGCTCTATGCCCTCCCCTTTGTATCCAAGCTGAGGTTGACAGCCTCTGTTGGCTATGCACCATCTCGGAGGTTGTCCCCGCGTGCCTGTCATCCTGCCCCACCCCCAGCCCACGCCCCGCCAGGAACGAGGAGGGCCTGAGAGCGTTCGTATACCGCCGCCGCCGAGTGGCCTTGCGGGTTGCCCGTGGCCAGCGGCCTGGGGACACACACGGGGGCTCAGGGTGAGGTCCCAGTTCCCATCGCCCCCTTCCTCGTTCCCAGGAGTGCGGTTATCTTGTGCGTGCCCCAGCCCGCCCGCTGGCTCGGCCGCCGTGCAGGTTTTTCCACTGTGCCCAATGTTTTGTGAATATAAAGAGGAAACAAGATTGCTCGTAGCACTGCCAGGAGACGCTACTCCGACCCTGCTACCTCCACCCACAGCTTCTCACCATCTGTAGTAAAGTTGATAGTCCCTTGCTCATCTGTCCGATACAGCTTCATTCCATCCAATTTGGCCAGCGTCTCATCACTGGGATGTCCAAAGGCATTATCTTTGCCCACACAGATAACCGCCACTTCAGGATCAACCGCAGCCAGAAACTGAGAGGATGTTGCCTGGCTACTTCCGTGGTGAGCTATCTTCAGGACAGTGCTATCCAGTTCATGCCATTGATCACTATATAGAATCGCCCTCTCCGCCTCTTCATCGATATCCCCAGTGAAGAAAAAACTCACCTCTTTCCAGACAAGCCGCAATACCACCGAATTGTTATTGCCGTCTGATTCAGTGCCTTCCAAAAACTCTTTCTGGGGATAGATAATCTCCAGTCGTATTCCATCACCAAGATCAATCTGCTGGCCTGCTCTGGCTATGCTCCTCTGGATATCCTTCTCATCAATCAACCTGCGCCACTCTTCATAGGCAGGCGTATCCAGTTCAAAGCCAGACTCGAGTACCTGCCCTACTGTATAGTGCTGCACTACTCCGACCAATCCCGTGATATGGTCATCGTGAGGATGTGTCAGCACCACCAGATCAAGACTTTTGTCCCAGAATGGCAGCTTCTTCCCCAGTTCAAGACATATTCTGTCAGCATCAGGACCACCATCAATAAGGACCTGCTGCCCGGCCGGGGTCTCAATCAGAATGGCATCTCCCTGCCCAACATCAAGGAAACTGACCTCAAGCTGCCGTCTGTCAGGCGTAGCTGGAACAGCCAGCCATGTCAAAGAGACAGCAACAATAAATATGCCGAGGGTCCACTTCTTAGGAAGCCGATAGGCAGACCCGGCCAGTCTGCTCAGCCCCCTCTGTGCCCAATCTCTCAACTTAGACATGACTGCACCCAACTGCTCCCTTGAGATGACTGCTATAAGCACCACATAGTACAGTGCTACTACTATACCGCTTATGGGGCCAACCTTGATGCTGGCAAATGGCAGAGAGCCAAAACCTTCGACCACCTCAATCATGCAGGTGAGGAAAAACCAGGCTGCCCACCCTGTAACCCATGATACGGCAGGGACAAAGAGCCCAAGCACAGCAGTAAGCGCCGACAGCACGATAGCCCCCGGTAAGAAAAGCGAGGCGAGCAGAGTGGCTGGCAGGGTAAGTGGGGAGAAGGACTGGAAATAGTAAACTACAAGTGGGAGTGTAGCCACAATCGCTGCCAGGCTGACAGCAAGACCATCTACAATAGGTCTGAGAACAGACGATAGTACCGTATGCTCCCTGGCAAGGGTCTTCTCTTCCCACAGCTTCATAGCTGGGAAAACCAATACGAGCCCCGCTACCGAAACGAAACTCAGTTGAAAGGACACGTCCCACAGCACCGGAGGTTTGACGCCCACCATTACGGCCGCGGCAAAAGCTAGTGCAGTCATAGCACTACCTGGTCTGCCCACCCATAGAGCAATGACAAAAAGGCTAAACATGATGGTGGATCGCAATACCGGCGGCAGCATTCCAGTAAGTAAGGCATAGAGCCACATAGCGGCCAAAGCTATCAAGAGATAAGTAGGGCGTCGTCTGCCAAAGAGCCATGCTCCAACGCCAAGAACCACACCACCGAGGATGGCCACATTGAATCCCGAGATAGCCAGAATATGGGTTGTCCCCGTCTGATAAAAGTCCTCTATGAGCGAATCGGGAACATGACTGCGGATGCCAAGCAGTAAGGCTTGAGCTAAAGACGCCTGTGGCTCGGCCAGGGCAGAGGAGAGAGACTGTGCTAACCGATTCCTCAGCCCAAAGAGCCACCCTCTTTCCAGGAAGCTGATCTCAGGATAAGTCAGTGTAGAACTGAAATCCTGTTGAGCCAGGCCAGTCCTGTACTCCTGGTCCTTAATTTGGGAGAGCGATTCGAGTTCACCCTCCACCTCGAGCATGTCACCCAGACCATAGGCAGGTAAAACCGCAGTCTCAACCAATATTTTGCCTGAGGCTTTTTCCCAACGGCCATCCACCATCACTTCTTGAGCAGAAAAAACTATTCTTGCAGTATCACCATTCAGCTCAGGGTCCCTCATCACCTCTCCCCTCACCTCTACCACCCCGCTATCATTGAATGATTGAATGGTTGGCTCATCAATCTTCCATTGGTAGCACGCAATGCCTCCTAGGAGAGCAACAAGGCATAATCCCAACCAAAGAAGGACTGACTTCTTACGCCAGAGCAGTGCAACCAGCAAAGACAGGGCGAAAGCCGGAAATAGAATGTAGAGGGGTGGAGAAACAAGCGAACCAAGATAGATGCCCGCAACCCAGGCAATGCTAAGAGAGATGAGCTTCATTTACTGCATCCCCAGGGCTGCAGCGAGAAGTCTTCAGACAGTATCAAGGTGAGAAACAAACACCACAAGGGATAACCGATCTATATATCCATATATTAGTAACAGTCACCACACCCGGGTGACTGTCATTTCTTTGGTTGAAGAGGAGCTGCTTTCAGGTCCTCTTAGCTCACTCGATAGCTCAAACTACCGTAATCTGATCCCTGATCGCCTCCAGTGTCTTGGGGCCTATGCCCGGTACGTTGATTAGATCATCGATGGTGCGGAATAATCCGTTCCCATTCCGGTAGTCAATAATGGCCTGGGCTCTCACCGGGCCAATACCGCTCAGTGTCTCCAGTTCCGCAGCAGAGGCAGTATTTATATTGACCTTCCCATCCGCAACATCCTGGTTGTCTGCGAACGGGCTCTCATCAACACGAAGCACGCACATCCTAACCCTGATTGATTCCCCTGTTTCAGCCACCTCACCAGCCCTTTGTAAGACATCCTGAAGAGTAGCGTCCTGGCCGAAAACGTAGATGCCCTCGCTGGCTACCTCGCCACTGAGATAAATCTCAACTGGTGAAGTTGGAGTCGAAGAGGAGATAGCTATCTCAACAGGCTTGGCTCCAGAGAAATGCCTGAAGATGAGTACTGACCCACCGGTGACAAGGGCTACAGCCAGAAGGACAAATACCAGCAGCCACCATCTCTCATAACCCCCACGCTGGCTCACTTAACCGCATCTGCCTCAAGCACTATCCTGGCATCGACTGCTACTGCACCTTTCTTGTAGGCAAACACGGGGTTGAGATCGAGTTCCTTTATCTCAGGGTTCTTCTCCACAAAAGCCGAGATCTTCAAGATCATGTCTTCAAGAGCAGCAACATCAGACGGCTCCTGCCCCCGGTATCCCTCAAGCACAGGATAACCCTTTATATCCCGAATCATCTCCTTCGCATCCCTCTTGGCTAAGGGAACAATTCTGAAAGATACGTCTTTTAGAATTTCCACCAGTATGCCGCCCAGACCAAACATGAGCACCGGACCGAATTGTGGATCCTTGGACATTCCTATGATTATCTCCACTCCGGGTTTGGCCATAGGCTGGACCGAAATGCCATGAATATTGGCTTTTGGCTGCTTTTTCTTTACAGAGGTCATAATCTCTCTATAAGCCTTGCTTACCTGCGTGGCGTTCTGCAATCCCACCTTGACCCCACCTATATCACTCTTGTGGACAACGTCAGGCGAAGCAATCTTGAGTACCACAGGAAAACCAAATTCCTTGCTGAAAGCAACAGCCTCTTTCATAGAGGTGGCCAGTTTCGCCTTCACGATGTTTATGCCTGCTCCCTCAATGATTTGCTTAGATTCAACTTCAGTGAGAAGCGTCCTCTTTTCCTTCTTTGCCCTATCCAAAATAGTTTGCTTATTCATTTGGTTCTCCTCCCTATCCGGATGAATTCCCCGAAGGCTATTATACGAATCAAGCTCGGGTAGAAGCAAGTCAATGTACTCATCTACGCAGTAAGTGATATCCTTCCACCTCCGCTCAGTTTACTCCCAGTAATTTTTGATTTTGAGAGCCTATCTGATGTCGCGCCTTTATTATTGATTTGTGTTGAGATTTTCTGATTTGTACAGCAGTCACCCTCTGTGTTAAGCTATTATTGGAGTTTGTGGATAGATTGCTGAGGAGAAGAGTATCTCAAACAAAGCAGCAAGTCCGTGTTACGACTTCTTTACTATAGTGATAGTCACCATCCCGCTAAAGGAGCATCTGAGGCAGCCAATCGAATGCCATCTGAGCTCCTTTATTTATTGTTCCACTATTAGCCCTTAGCAATAGTCTGCTTTCGATGAACAGGGCCAAATGAGCAGGAGGTAAGCAATGCAGAGTGCCAAGCAAACAATGGAATTGGGGTCATCGCCAAGTAACAAGGAGAGCAGCACTGAATACGCACCCCGGATTCTCAGGGATATACAGGAGATTATTGGCCGTAATAGCGGGAAATCTGGTGCGCTCATCAGGGTTCTGCAGCAGTCACAAGAGTCGGTTGGTTATCTCCCGCCACAGGTACTGATGACCATTTCCCAGGACATGAAAGTCCCTCTCAGCGAGGTGAACGGTGTCGTTAGTTTCTACAACTTCTTCACCACAGTCCCAAGAGGCAAATATATTTTCCAGGTATGTCTGGGTACCTGCTGCTACGTCAGAGGCGGGCAAAGGCTTCTGGATGTCTTGAAGAGGGAATATCACCTGGAGCCAGGAGATACGACGCCTGACGGTCTGCTCTCACTGGATACCGTACGGTGCCTGGGTGCCTGTGCCTTGGCCCCGGTGGCAACGCTAAACGGTCAGGTACACAGGAGAGTGAAACCCACCGGCATCAAAGAGCTATTGAGCCGTTGTAGATAGGGGGTCAAGAGTGAATAGGATCAATTCCTTAGAGGCTTTGGAGGAAATCAAGAAAAGGGTCAGGCCGCTTCTCGCTGTAAGAGAGGATACTAATTTTGCCAAGTTCAAGGAAGCACGCCAGATCGATATTTTGGTCTGCAGAGGTACTGGTTGCGCCGCTGCCGGCTCAGGTGAAGTGGAAGAGGCATTCCGTGAGGCCATCAAGAGGAGGGGGCTGGAGAAGAGGGTCAGAATCAACGTAGCCAAGATCGGCTGCCGTGGCTTCTGTGAAAGAGGGCCCAACGTAACCATTACGCCGGGTGATATTCTCTACACCCAAGTGAGGCGGGCTGACGTGGATGAGATCGTGGAGAAACACCTGGTCCGTGGCGAGATCGTGGAGAGGTTGGTCTACGTAGATCCCATTACAGGCAAGGCGGCTCCGGCAAATAAAGATATAGAGTTCTACAAGCGTCAGAGAAGGATAGTCCTGTCCCTCAACGGTTTGATCGATCCCTGGAGCATTGAGGAGTACATCGCCTTCGACGGCTATCGTGCTTTCATCAAAGCGCTCACCTCAATGAAGCCCGAGGATGTATTGGAGGAGGTCAACAAGTCAGGGCTGCGGGGAAGGGGCGGGGCGGGCTTCCCTACAGGACGCAAATGGGGTATGGTGCGCAACGCTCAGGGAAGTGAGAAGTTCGTCGTTTGCAACGGAGACGAGGGAGACCCGGGGGCATTCATGAACCGCTCTGTCCTGGAAGGCAATCCGCACTCTGTCATTGAAGGCATGCTTCTAGGCGCTTATGCCATAGGTAACGTGCACCAGGGTTATGCCTATGTGCGTGCCGAATACCCTCTCGCCATAGAGACGCTGGTGAATGCCATTCAGCAAGCCAAAGAATATGGCCTGCTGGGACAGAATATCCTCGGCACGGGTTTTAGTTTTGACCTTGAGGTTTTCCCCGGCGCTGGCGCTTTCGTCTGTGGCGAAGAGACCGCACTCCTCATATCCATCGAGGGCAAACGTGGCAACCCACGTCAGAGGCCGCCATTCCCGGCCAACAAGGGCTTGTTTGATAAGCCCACCACATTGAATAATGTAGAGAGTTGGTCCATCGTGCCTCAGATAATCCTGAAGGGAGCAGATTGGTATAAAGGTATCGGTGTTGGCGGCAATGCTGGGACCAAAACCTTCTGCCTGGTAGGCAAGATCATCAACTCCGGCATAGCCGAGGTACCTGTCGGGACACCGCTGGGACATATAGTATTTGATATTGGAGGTGGCCCCCCCGGCGGGAAACCATTCAAAGCAGTACAGATAGGAGGTCCTTCCGGCGGCGTAATTCCCATTGAACACATCAATACCCCCGTTGATTATGAATCAGTAACCAGCCTGGGGGCCATTATGGGCTCGGGCGGCCTCATCGTGATGGATGAGGATAGCTGCATGGTGGACATGGCCAAGTTTTTCCTCCAGTTCACCAAAGATGAGTCCTGTGGCAAATGTCTACCCTGTCGGGCCGGCATCCCCAAGATGCTGGAAATATTGAATAAGATCACTCAGGGCCACGGCACCATCGAGGATTTGGCTGTCCTGGAGGAACTGGCGGGAATGGTGGGCTCAGCCTCGCTCTGCGGCCTGGGGCAAACCGCCCCCAACCCGGTGCTGAGTACCTTGCGCCATTTCCGTGCCGAGTATGAAGCGCACATCATCGACAAGAAATGCCCCGCCGCCGTCTGCGCCGGCCTGTTCAAGTCGCCATGCCAACATACCTGCCCGGTAGGGCTGGATGTGCCGGGATACACCGCCTTCATAAAGGAAGGGCGGTTCGACGAAGCCTACCGTCTGATCAGGCAGAAAATGCCTTTCCCATCAGTCTGCGGCCGGGTATGCAATCACCCCTGCGAAGGCAAGTGCCGCCGTGGCCAGGTGGATGAGCCAGTGGCCATCCGGCACCTGAAGAGGTTTGCAGCCGACTGGGCCTCGGACAAGGGTTTCGAGTACCTCCCCAAGGTGAAGGAAAAGAAGGCTGAGAGGATCGCCATCGTCGGTGCGGGACCTGCTGGCCTATCGGCAGCCTATGACCTGGCCATCGAAGGATATCAGGTCACCGTATTTGAGGCCCTCCCTGTGGCCGGGGGAATGCTCGCCGTGGGGATTCCGGAATACCGCCTGCCGAATGATGCCATAAACAGGGAGATCTCCGCGATTGAGAAGATAGGAGTAGACATCAGGCTGAACACTCGAATCAATGATATCGATGCCCTGTTCGACCAGGGTTACAAGGCCGTCTTCTTAGCCGTGGGTGCCCATATGGGCGAGAGGATGAAGATCCCCGGCGAGGATGTGAAGGGGGTCTACGATGCCGTGGAGTTCCTGCGCAATGTCAACTTGGGCCGTGATGTCGAGGTGGGGAAACGGGTCGCAGTGGTGGGAGGCGGCAATACCGCAACCGATTCTGCCCGGGTGGCCTTGCGAATGGGTGCTAATGAAGTACACATGTTCTACAGGCGTGAGAAAAAAGATATGCCTGCCATAGAGGAAGAAATACTGGCTGTGGAGGAGGAAGGCATTCACATACATGAGCTTACCGCTCCTACCCGGGTGCTGAGCCAGGAGGGCAGGACATCCGGATTGGAGCTGGTCCGTATGGAACTGGGAGAGTTTGACAAGAGTGGCAGAAAGACACCGCGCCCGATAAAAGGATCCGAGTACTCAGTGGTCTGCGAGACAGTGATTCAAGCCATTGGGCAGAGGCCAGACACGGGTTTCCTGGAGAAGAGTGGCATCAACATAGGTCGCGGGCGCACTATAGCAGCTGACGCACGGACCTTGGCTAGTGACCGCCCCGGCGTTTTTGCCGGCGGAGACGCGGTGACGGGGCCCTGGACCGTGATCGAGGCCATCGCCGCTGGCCAGAGAGCCGCTTCTTCAATTAAGAGGTATCTGCAAGGCAAAGAGCTGGCGCCAAGAGTAGATCGCCACGACCTGGAGGCTTTCCTCATACCAAGACCAGAGGACGTGGAAGATATCAAAGAGAAAGCCAGGGTAACCATAAGTGAACTTCATCCAGGGAAGAGGACGACTTCTTTCAAAGAGGTGAATATGGGCTACACTGCCAAAGAGGCTATGTCGGAGGCTACCAGGTGCCTCCGGTGTGATGCTGAAGCTGGGGGGGAATAGATGAAGGAAATATCGCTCACTATTGATGGGAAGAAAGTCAGTGGGTTAGATGGAGATACCATCCTCGACGTCTGTCGCGCTAACGGAATTTACGTGCCCACCCTTTGTGAGTTAAAAGGTTTGACTAATGTCGGTGCTTGCCGCATGTGCGTGGTTGATATTGAGGGTGAAAGAAGGCCAAACCCATCCTGTACCTATCCTGCCAGGGACGGCCTCGTCGTGAGTACCAACACCGAGAAGCTTGAAAAATACCGCCGTTTAATCCTGGAGTTGATGTTCACTGAGAAAAACCACTTCTGCATGTTCTGTGAGAAAAGCGGGGATTGCGAGCTGCAGGCCATGGCTTACCGCTATCAGATGGACAATGTCCGCTATCCATACACCACACCTCCCCTTGCTGTGGACTCGCTGAGCGAATATATGGTCATCGATCACAGCCGCTGCATCCTCTGTGGCAGGTGCGTGCGGCTCTGTGGAGAGATAGAAGCCAATCATACGCTGGATTTCGCCAAGCGAGGCTGGAAGACCATAGTTTCCGCTGACCTGGCCCATTCGCTGGGCGGGTCATCCTGCACTCAGTGTGGTGCCTGCATGCAAGCTTGTCCTACAGGAGCTATCTTCTCCAAGCTCAGTCTCTACAAGACAAGGCCAAAGGATTGCCAGCAGGTGAATACTGTGTGCCCCATCTGTGCAGTAGGCTGCGAACTGACCGTTTTGACCAAAGATAACAACGTGGTGATGATTCAAGCGCCACAGCCTACAGGAGAGAAGGGCCCCCTCTGCCGTATGGGTCGCTTCGAATTGCTGGCCAATGGCCACAAGAGGATAACTTCTCCCATGATAAGGGACAAGGAAGGCAAACTGAAGGAATGTACTTTGGATGAGGCGCTGGAGGCAGCCGCCAGCAGAATGAAGAAACTGGGCAAGAACTTCACTGGCGTCATATCGGCGAGGCTTCCCAGCGAGACCATCTCCCTGTTCTGCCAATTCATGAGACAAGCAGTAGGCAGCAGCAGGATTGATACGATGGGTGGCGAAGCCTACCGGGCGATCGCCGAAGGTAACAAGGCCTTTAACAAGAAAGGCGATGGCCTGGACACCGAGTGTTCCCTCGACGAGATTCTCAAGTCGGACTGCATCGTGCTAGTGGGTGCAGATCCGGTTAAGACGCATCCCATTGTGGCATCGTTCATCCGACGGGCACTAGACCAAAACAAGGCAAAGCTGATAGTGATTGATGCAGCGAATGATGTAATGCCTTTAAGGCGTAATCAATGGCTGAGGCCGAAGGCAGGCACCGAAGGAATCCTGCTGAACGGCCTGATAAACGCCATTGTCAACAAAGGATCGGTCAAAGGAAGAGAGCCGTCAGCAAAACTCGTTCAGTCACTTTCTCAGTATGATGCCAGCAGGGTTTACGCCGAGACAGGCATAGAAGCAGCCGACGTGGAGCTGGCAGCAGAGACCTATGGCAAAGCCAAGCAGGCAATCATCATATATGGCCAAGGAGTATGGCATACTAAGGACACTGGTTTGGTCATAAGCCTACTGACCTTGGCCGACCTCACGGGAAACCGCGAGGGAGATCATTCAAGAGTAATCTCCTTGAAACCAGCAGCCAACAGTCGCGGCGCCTGGCAAATGGGGGCAGCAGCCAAAGATCTGTCCCTGAATCATGTGCAGGGGTTGTACCTTCTTATTTCGGATGAGCAAGTGGACAACGATGAAGTGCTCGGTTGGCTGCGGACAATCGATTTCCTAGTGGTACAAGCGAGTTACCGCTCGGCCGTAACTTCCATGGCTGATGTGGTTCTGCCATCGCCAATCTGGGCGGAAAGAGATGGCGGGCAGTACGTTAGTATGGACGGTCATGTTGCCAGGTCGCAGAAGGTGATTGAACCTAAGAAGGGTCTGCTCCAGGACCAAGAAATACTTAGAGATCTTTCTAAGAAGCTGGGGTACGAGTTGGGCTCTAGTCAGGAGGTTAGCTGTGGCCAAACCTAAGATCGCTACCGCGTGGATGGCCGGCTGTGCCGGATGCCATATGTCCTTCCTGGACATAGATGAAGCTATCCTTGAGGTCGTCAAACTGGTGGATATCACTACCAGCCCGATCACCGACTTCAAAGAATTCCAGCCTGTGGATGTCGGGATTGTGGAAGGTGCCGTCAACACCACCAGGGACGAGGAAGTACTCCGAGAACTGCGAGCCAATTGCAAGATACTCATGGCGTGGGGAGACTGCGCCTGTTTCGGCGGGATAGTAACCATAAGAAACATGTTTGATAAGGGCGACGTCTTCCGCAGAGCTTACATAGAGACGGAGAGCACAGTACACGGTAAGATCCCAAGTTCTGACGAACTCCCCGCTCTCCTGGACAGGGTCAAGCCGGCAAATCATGTGGTAAAAGTTGATTGCTTTGTTCCCGGATGCCCGCCTAGTGCCAAGGCTATCTATCATGCCTTGGTCGAACTCTTGAATGGCAGGATCCCGGTGTTGCCGGCAGATATGATGCGGTTTGATTGACATTTGAAGAAGTGTGGAGGCACGTAGAATGGCTAAGAAGATTGTAATTGAACCAGTGACCCGAATTGAAGGTCATGGGAAGGTGACCATTCATCTCGATGACCAGGGTGATGTCTCCGAAGCCAGGTTCAACGTGATTGAGTTCAGGGGGCTGGAGAAGGTTTGCGAAGGGCGGTTATTCTGGGAAATGCCGCTTTTCATCTGCCGGGCATGCGGCATCTGTCCGGTAAGCCATCACCTCGCTGCAGCCAAGGCAGGAGATGCTATCCTTGGGGTACAGATCCCTCCTGCAGCCAAGAAACTGCGCGAACTCATGCATATGGCACAGTACCTTCAGTCTCATGCCCTTCACTTCTTCCACCTTTCCAGTCCTGACTTGCTTCTCGGGATGGACGCCGACCCAGCCAAGCGCAACATCGTTGGGCTCATCGCTGAAAAACCGGACATTGCCGTAAAAGGGGTAATGCTGAGGAAGTTTGGACAACAGATAATTGAGATGCTCGGGGAAAAGAGGATCCACCCGAATTTTGCCATTCCAGGTGGAGTAAACAGAACCCTTTCGCATGAGAACCAGGAAAAGATCTTGAAGCAAGTGGATAGCGCTATCGCCGACGTGCAGTTTGCAGTCGGCCTCATCAAGGATTATCTCGATCAGCATAAGGATGAAGCTGCCAGTTTTGCCACATTCCCCTCAGGCTATATGGGACTGACCGATGACGACGGAAATCTGGACTTGTACGATGGGACATTGAGAATGAGAAATGAAAGAGGGGCCATCTTGGAGGATAAAGTGGATCCGAAAGACTACCTCTCGATCATCGAGGAGAGGGTAGAAGACTGGTCCTATCTCAAGTTCCCCTACTATAAGAAGCAGGGATGCCCTGATGGCATGTACCGCGTGGGTCCGCTGGCCAGGCTAAATGTGGTCGACCGCATCACTACTCCCTTGGCTGGCAAGGAGTTCAAGGAATTCAAGAAGTTGAGCAACACTGGAATTGTGGAAGGCTCTCTCTACTATCACTATGCTCGAATGATAGAGGCACTCTATGCCGCCGAGAGAATAAAGGTTCTGGCTGAGGATGATCTGATCTGCTCTACTGACCTGTGGGCTACCTCCAGTAGGATCAACGAAGAGGGTGTCGGGGTGCTAGAAGCTCCCAGAGGGACTCTATTCCACCACTACTGGGTAGATAAGAGCGGGATGATCAAGAAGGTAAACCTGATCGTGGCTACGGGTAACAACAACGCAGCCATGAACCGAGCTGTTCTTGAGGTGGCCAAAAAATATGTAAAGGGAAACAAGCTGACCGAAGGTATGCTGAACAGGGTTGAGGCAGCCATCCGGTGTTACGACCCCTGTCTCTCCTGCTCAACACACGCTTTGGGGCAGATGCCTCTTATAGTTCAACTTGTCTCTGCCAGTGGTGAGCTGCTGGACGGCATCAAGACTGACTAGCGCAAACCTATATCTGTAACCATGACGCTGCATCTAAGACGAGTAACACAAATTGTATGGTCTGGGCTGGAATCTCATGCCGCCCAGTATCGAGCACTTTCCCTGGCACACCCTATACACAAATTCATTGACACACGATTCGATGGAGCATAGACTCTACACGAAGAACTGGATCAGGGGGTTATATGGATTTTACATTCAGCGAAGAGGACAGGAAATTCCAGCAAGAGGTTCGCGAATTCATCAAGAAGGAACTACCACCAAACTGGACGGGGACAGGTCTCCTTCAAGAGGCCAAGGATGGAGAAGAGTGGACCTTTGCTCACAGCATGCTGCGTAAGGTAGGAGCAAAGGGCTGGCATTCCCTTTCCTGGCCCAAAGAATATGGGGGACAGGATTCTGTTACCAAGCAATTCATTCTCAGTGATGAGATGTATTATAACGAACTGCCCGGGGTTGACCTGCAGGGTGCCCTGATGTGCGCCCCAACTCTCATCCAATACGGCAGTGACCAGCAGAAAAAGGATTTTCTGCCGAAGATTTCCCGCGGTGAACAGGTCTGGTGCCAGGGTTTTAGTGAACCAGGAGCTGGCTCCGATCTGGCATCAGTATCTGCTAAGGCAGTAGACAAAGGGGACCACTTCGTTGTCGATGGGCAGAAGGTATGGAGCACTGGTGCCACCCGCGCTGACTGGACCTTCATTCTGGCCAGGACTGACCCTGAAGCCCCTAAACACAAGGGCATCAGCTTCTTCCTCGTTAGTCTCAAAAGCCCCGGGGTAACAGTACGTTTCCTGCCCAACGTAGTTGGTACGTACTGTGAAATTTTCTTCGACAACGTGAGCGTGCCCAAGGAAAACTTGGTGGGAAAGAAAAACGACGGATGGAGAGTAACCGGCGCAGTATTAGGTTATGAAAGGTCAGGCATCCACCGAATCGCCGCAGCTCGCCGCAACCTCAGCCGCCTCATGGAGTTTGCCATGACAACCAAGCGCAACGGTATACCCTTGTTTAAGGATCCACTGATCCGCAACAAGTTAACGCAACTGCAAATTGAAGCCGAAGCAGCCAAGCTTCTTGCTCACCGCATCGTCTGGATGCAAAGTACCGGCAAGGCCGTAGACTATGAAGCATCGATGTCAAGGGTTTTCGGTGCCGAATTCCAGCAGCGCGTGGCTCAAGCTGGAATGCAGATCACTGGGGCTTTTGGACAGCTTGACGAGGGATGCAAATGGGCTCCCCTGTCGGGCTTCTTCCAACGCCAGTACTTCTATGCCTCAGCAGCCACAGTAGGCGCCGGTACTTCAGAGATCCAGAGAAACATTATTGCCCTCAGAGGCTTGGGGCTACCAAGGAGCTAAGGCTGAGCTCAGTCCTATGAGCGTGCCTTATCAACCCAAGATCGCCGAATTTCTGAAGCTGCGGTGAGACCATCTTTCGCCTTCTTCGAAGCTAAGGGGGGGTATCACCCGGACAGGCTCCTGGCGTTTCATGCATATTAACGTTAATGTTCTACCACCATCCCCAACCGATTTCAAGCCACCTCCATTACACAGCATGACTGGCAACTCTCCAGATGGTAAACTAATCGATGGGATTACAAGTATGGAAGCTATAAGATGGCTTAACAACAAAATCGAGATCATCGACCAGACCAGGCTCCCTCAGCAAGTGGTTTACCTTCAGCTCTCCAGTTATCAGGAGGTCGCCCAGGAAATCAAAGGTATGAAGGTTCGCGGGGCCCCCATGATCGGCGTCACCGCTGCCTACGGGATCGCCTTGGGAGCTCAGGCCATCGAGGCCAACAGCAAGAATAGATTTCTCGCCGAATTAAGGCACATCACTGAAGTATTAGC
>JAPLHP010000025.1 GCA_026389585.1 Chloroflexota bacterium
CGGCCCCCATCCACCTCTCTCCCATCTTGTTCAAGACCATTAGCCTCTTCTGTTCCTTCCTGTTCAATGTCACCGTCTCCTTCATAGGGTGACATTTTCCCTGAACGCTTAACCCCTGTCATAATCGTAGAACATCCACAACAAGTAGTGCGCGCGTTGACAAACAGTCAAGGGTTATGATACTGTCCGAGCCATCCGCCTGATAATATTCTCGCGATGACAAGGAGGGGATGGATGGTCACAGATCACGATCATGCGCAGTCTGGTGAGCACCTTAATGCCGGCCTTCCCACCATGGCTGCAGGTTCAGGTATTCAGAAGGATGTTCCTTCGGTAAGCGACATGCAATATGCCGGGTTCTGGAGCAGGTTTATTGCCTTTGTTGTCGATGTTGCAGCGCTCTGGATTCTGGCTTTTGTTCTTGCCATCATACTCCCCATCCTCCTCGGCCCTCTTATAGGACTGCCTGCAGATGCCGCCATATTGGCCTCGATCATTGTCTTCTGGGTTGTGGTTCCGTGGCTTTACTGGGCGTTGATGGAGAGCTCTTCGAGACAGGCAACGCTGGGCAAGACAACAATGGGCCTCACCGTCAGCGACATGTCAGGGAAAAGGATCTCCTTGGGCAGAGCTACAGAGCGCTACTGGGCCAAAGTCCTGTCGGCCCTGATGTTTCTTGCGGGGTTTGTCATGATTGCCTTCACCGCCAAGAAACAGGGACTCCATGATATCATAGCCCGATGTCTTGTCATGACAAAAAAGCAGCCAGAAGGGCAACCGTAGAAGGCTGACGGGAAGGGGGGAATATGGACAAGCTGCTCTACATCCTCTGGGGACCCAAGGGGCAGGACAAGAAACAGAGGCAGCAGGTTTTACTCAAGGAAGTCGCACCCGGGTTGCTTAAGGCCGGGGGCGTGAAGCTGACCATGTATATCGTTGATCAGGATGCCAATGTAAGATCATCTGCGCCGTTTCATCCCGGGGAGCGCATGTGCGCCGAAGTAGCCCTCTGGCTCAACGATATTGAGAAACGTGGCCCGTGCGAGGAGATCCTCCGGGCTGCCGGCTTCAGGTTTGCCGGCTATCTGGTGGATGAGTCGATCTACACCGAATACGGTGGCAATCGGCACTCCGGCCCCAGGAATTGGCCCGATGGCCAGCGTTCCCCCGGCATAGTCGCAGTTACCTTGATGGAACGGCCAAAACGGCTTTCCCGCGAGGAGTGGATCCGGCGGTGGCACGGAAGGCAGTCGCCGGTCTCCGAGGCGATGCAGCCCCGCACACGCTATATACGTAACGTGGTGATCAGGGCGGTCACGGCGGAGGCACCGCCCTACGAAGGCATTGTGGAGGAGTCCTGGCCCTCAGCCAGACACACCACCAATTACTTCCTCTTCTACGGCGCCGGTAAGAACCCGTTCAAGCTGGTGTGGAACATGATCGTGATGCTCAGGAGTGTTACCCGCTTCCTCGACCTGAACCGCATCCGCACCACTATGACGAGTGAGTATATCCTGAAGGGCTAAGCCGCAATAGCGGTCATTTGCTGAAGTTGGGATGTCATCACGGCTGCTGGAATTACTTGTTTCAGTCCGGGATTGGGGTGCATGATGTGCTGCATTGCACGATGTCGTAGCGATCAATTCAACGTGACAGTAAATATATCCGGAGCAGGGAGGTAAACAAATGATCGGAGCCATAATTCTAAAGGTGGCGCTGCGTAGTGCTATGAATGACCTGAATAACCGACGGAAAGAGAAAATCATTGCCAGTTTCGCGGACGATGCCGTCATTATCTACCCCGGCAAGATGTCGGTCAGCGGCATGCGGAAGGGGAAGGCAGCCATAAAGGAATTCTTTGACAAGTATTTCGATCAGTTTCCTGAGGAACACTGCGTGGCTAAAGAGACATACATCAAGAATATCCTGGCACTGGGCCTCAGTAACACTATTGCGATACGGTTCCAGAAGAAGGTCAAAAACAAAGCAGGGCAAACGTTCGAGAATAGTGGCATCAGCGTGCTCACAATACGATGGGGCAAGGTTGTGGAAATGCAGGATTTCTACTTCGACGTTGAAAAATTGCAGCAGATGTATGGAGAATGAAGACCAATAAAGGGAGGCAACCATGGCCTATATCTTTGACCCTAATGTATTACAGGACGTAGTCAAAAAGAACCTCGGCCTGCCGCTGGAAGAGAGGCTGGATGCCATCATTGCTGACATCGACAAGACCTACCCCAAACGGATATGCACCAAGAAGAAATGGGCGTTCACCATAGCAGGCGGAATTGCCGGACAGGTGACAATCCTCTACGGATCGCTTTCGGAGTACCTCCTACTGATCGGCTTCCCCGTAGGTACCGAGGGATACTCCGGACGCTTTGCGCCCCTGATATATGACGTCATCATCGAGGGAGAGCATCAGACCTACACCCTGGGCCAGATTAGACCTACGGTGTACAAGCCCGGAGACATGGCGTCGCTTCGGAGAGGCACCGACAAAGGCTGCTTGATGAAACCAGGCAATTGGATGCTCGAATATGCCCGGGGGTTCATTGCTCAGGCGATGCCCATGGGGATCATCGCCAACAGCATAACTACCATGGACTACAGAAGTGTGCGGCGGCAATTCTGGGAGTACAGCAAGATATGCACCAGGGAAATCCTGAGGGGACATATCTTCTGAGGCAAAAGACACCACACTTCGAGAGCGAGATGCCTAGCTGCGAATATAATATTCCGTGAGCAGATAGTTCTCGACCTCTGAGATTTGCAGGAATTTATTGGCATGCAGGCCCACTCTGACCATGTTCGGAAGCATCCTGAATAGCCCCCCGAAATAGCGCGCCGGGTTGGTGATATCTCGAAGGCTCCGGCAATGCTCTTCCACAATGCCGTCCATCGGCGGGGAGCCCTCAATGACCGCTGATTCCACCACATTACGTATGTAGTTCCACAACGGATGAATCCGCATTGCCATGGGGGTATGATGGCCAAACCATTCCTTCATGAATTGTTCATAGCTCAAGGAGGGGTTCTTCCTCATAAGCGTCAACATCACAGCGCCCGGCGACACTTTGCCGTCATCCCAGTCCTTTTTGTAGGCCACCGGCATGGATTCTGTGACCTGATAGCCAGCGATGTTCGAGCCGATGCCGGCCATCTCGGCCTGCCAGTCTTTAGTGCGGTCCGATTGGTTGTCCCAGACAGATATCATGGCCAGTCCGGTTCTTTTCAGAGGGAGAACGGTTAATCTGGGTAGTTTCACTTCGGTGAGGTCTATCTTGAGCTTTTCAGGATTGAGCCGGAGTAATCGAGGCACGAGTTTATCGAATATCTCTGACTTGAATGCCTGGTTCCCAGGCTTCTCCGGACTTCGAATCAAATAGATGTACTTTGCCATGGTCCCCCCCTTTCACAGCATGGCTAAGCCAAGCTTAGCTTGTTCCGAGATTATGGCGGCAGAGGAGGTCAATGTCAAGGCAGCAGCATTCCAGGTAGTGTATCAGTTTGAAATCTAGCGGGGCTAGATTACCATGCTGGGGCGTGGCATACTTAGTATATGCCTACAAGGAAAAGGCATGGCAGAAAGCGTATGGACTTGAGCCAACTTGCGGTCTCAATTGTCGAAAAGGCCACAGGGGGCAAGTTGCGAGGTAAACCAAAGGGAAATCAACGAGACCCCAATGCCACAGCTACCTAGATCGGCCAAGTCTTGACGGATAGTTCGGCCATCTTACTCTGTCTGCTTGTTATAGCCCCAGGCGTCCAGTCCTCAAGTTCTGCTATCTGGCTTGTAAGAACATAGGGAGAGTCAGCGTAGACCTGTTTCTTTGTGGCAAAATCGGCACTCCTGAGGTTGGAGTTCTTGCTTGTTTGCATCAAGGCGAGGTTTCCGAGGCGGTTCACGTAGTTGGTTACGTCATCGTCACTGAATCTAGGCCACTTTCCCTCAGGTTTCTTGGGGAGAACATGCTCAAGGTTGATTATGGCAGTGTCTTCGAGTGGGCCATACCAGGGCTCCTTCTCGCCTTTGGCTGTCATCTCTAGGGCACGTAGATAATAGCGTGCAAACGTCGCCGTTGATACCCGTGTTATTGCAAATGCTCCCCTGAATTCGGTATCTGATGGAGTAATGGAACCCAGAGCCTTCTTGAGGTCAGATGCACTTTTGATACTGCCGTCATAGACCTTTTTGGCAGTGTTAGCAAGAGGGGTCGAAACGCTGCCGCTTCTCGTCGTCGAAGCTACTAGAAGCCTTACACCTAACGATGTGAGGAAGCCAAATGATTTCGCGGTCTCTTTGGCATCCATTTTCGCCGCAACGGCAAGAATCAGTGGCCTCATCGGCTTGATGTCGAAAATTTCCAATACCCGAATCGCTCGACGCACAGCATCTGGGTAATCCGCCCACCGCTCATGCTCTGCATTGAACGTGGCAACGTAGACATAACTCAGGTTTTCTAGTCTAGTGTTTCATAAACTGCTTTACAACGAGCGAGCTTGTCAAGAATGGCTTTGGCGGAGGCTTTCCACACCAACGGTTTAGGGTCGGCATTGGATATTGTCAGGTACTCCTTAATGGCATGGATCAACTC
>JAPLHP010000026.1 GCA_026389585.1 Chloroflexota bacterium
CGGCCCCCATCCACCTCTCTCCCATCTTGTTCAAGACCATTAGCCTCTTCTGTTCCTTCCTGTTCAATGTCACCGTCTCCTTCATAGGGTGACATTTTCCCTGAACGCTTAACCCCTGTCATAATCGTAGAACATCCACAAGGGTGCAGGTGAAATCATGCGCCCAGGCTATCCTGTGATACACTATTAAGTAAAAATAAGGATGGACATGGACAATGAGAGAACTTAGGAAGCTTTTTGAGCCCATCAAAATCGCCAATGTGCAGGTCAAGAACCGGATTGCCATGTCCCCGATGGGACTGGCACGAGCTACTGAGGATGGCCAGGTCACCGACGGCATAGTCGATTTCTACATCGAGAGAGCAAAGGGCGGGGCAGGGCTGATCTATGTTGTCTGCGGGTACAACGACTTTTGTGTGTACCTGCCACATATTCCGGCCCTGCAGGATGACAGGTTCATCCCCGGGCTCAGGAGGCTGACCGGAGTGATCCACGAGCACGGCGCCAGGGTCTTTGCGCAACTGATGAACATGGGGTCATCATGCTTTTCCACCGCAGATGGCGGCCCGCCGGCAGCGCCCTCGGCAATCCGCAACACACTCACTGGAGTAATGCCCCGCGAAATGACATCGGCAGAGGTCAAGTTGCTTATTCAGCATTTCGCTGAAGGAGCCTGCCAAGCCAAAGAGGGCGGCTTCGACGGGGTGGAACTCGTGGGCAATGGCGGTTACCTGATGAACCAATTCCTCTCGCCGCTGACCAACACGCGCAGCGATGAGTATGGCGGAGATTTTGAGAGGCGGATGAGGTTTCCCATAGAAGTGGTCCAAAAGATAAGGGCGGGCGTCGGCCCTGGTTTCCCTATTTCCTACCGCGCCTCCGGTGATGAGTTCATGAAGGGCGGCAACCGGCAGGAGGAAATGAAGACCATTGTGAGGGCCCTCGAGGAAGCTGGCATCGATCTGGTCAATGTGACCGCCGGATGGCATCAATCCTTTCTGCCACTGGTCTCCATGGACGTTCCCCGGGGTGCTTATGTTTATCTGGCCGAGGGAATCAAGCAAGTAGTCAAAGTCCCGGTGATCGCCTGCAACCGTATCAACAATCCCTTCCTGGCCGAGCAGATCCTGATGAACAACCAGGCCGACATGATAGGGATGGGCCGGCCTTTCTTGGCTGATCCTGAATGGCCCAAGAAGGCGGCCGAGGGACGCTATGACGAGATCCGACAGTGCACTGCCTGTGACCAGCGCTGCCTTGATGCTGTCTTCTCCATGAAAGAGATCTCCTGCACCTTCAACCCGGCCGCTGGAAGAGAAAGAGAGTACGCACTCGTCCGTGCCGAAAAACTCAAGAAGGTGTTCGTCATTGGCGGTGGGCCAGCCGGCATGGAGGCTGCCCGCACGCTGGCCCAAAGGGGACACAAGGTGACTCTGTTCGAGAAGTCGCACAAGCTCGGCGGTCAGTTAAACCTGGCTGCCGTACCGCCCGGGCGAGGTGAGCTTGCCAGCGCCGTCAACTATCTCTCCAGAGAACTCTACAGAGTCGGAGTCAAGGTGGAGTTGAGCAAAGAGATTGATGTGGCTACTGTGAAGAAGCGAGCGCCTGACGCGGTGGTTGTGGCTACCGGGGCCAGGCCCTTGGTACCCAATATTCCGGGGATTGACGGCAGGAATGTCGTGTGGGCCTGGGATGTTCTGGAAGAGAAGAGCGCGTTGGGGAAGCGGGTGGTGGTGATCGGGGGCGGGGCGGTGGGTATGGAGACAGCACTGTTCATCGCCAAGCAGGGTCCCATGTCAGCAGAATCTGCCGTATTCCTGGCCTTGGGTGGAGCTTTAGACGCCGAGACTGCTGTCCAGATGACACGCAGAGGCCCGCAGGTCACCATACTGGAGATGCTGGAGCGCATTGGGCAGGATATGGGTCCCACGACCAGATCCTCGGTGAAATTCGCGCTGCGCTTGCACAACGTCAAGATCATTACGAAGGCGACTGCCCGCCGAATCACAGAGGCGGGGGTGGTGTATGAGCGCGAAGGCAAAGAGGAACTGTCCGGGGCAGACACCGTAGTTATTGCCACAGGGTCCAAATCCGAGGGAGGTCTGTTTGACGCACTTCAGGGCACGGTCCCTGAGGTCTATCGGGTCGGGGATTGCGTCAAGGCAAGGACTGCCTGCGAGGCCATCGAAGAAGCTGCTCTGATCGGGCGGAAGATATAGCGGGAGGATTACCCCCCCGAGTAGGCCTGTGCGCTCACGATCCCCGCAAATGAGCCCCGCCACTTATTTGGCGGGTTAAGTTCACTAATGGTTGGTAAAGGCTCCGTAGCAAGAAGCAAATTGCATCAAAACCAACCAAGATTTAACTTAACCTACGAGTACAAAATACGAGTACAAAATATTTGACAAATCAATAAGCCTAGCCTATACTATAGCTAACTCATCTACCAGGTGTAGAAGGAGTCCTTAAGTCGCCTGAGAAGGCGGCTTTTGTTTTGTCTTTAAGTAATCGTCTCTCTCCTTTCTCAGCTTTCTACGTTCAGACTCGAAATCCGTACAGAAGGCTGTGACTAGGACAGCCCCTCTTGGTCTCTCTGTCAATATGACTATGTAGTCTTGATCTTCGAGCCATAGCTTGACCCGCACCTGCCGTCCTCTATTCGGCCTCTTCTGCTCAATCTTCCACATTGAGACAGCCTTGTCGGTAGAGTGTTCGATAATGGGATTGACCCAAGCAACACGCTCACATCTCCTCAAGTTCAACTCCCTGTCTTTGGTCGTTGGATCATCTCGGGAGACAACATGCCAGTATGCGGCCTCTTTGCCGTCCTCCAATTTCGAATCGTAGGCTACTGGATAGCCGCCGTAGTCTGGCCTAGATAGCTTGAAGTCACGTTCAAAGATTTTGTAGACAGCAGCCAAGAACTGATCCCAATCCCCATTGAAATCGCTATAACGGAGCGGTGGTGGCAGCCAGTCAGGAGGTTTGTTCACGCCTGCCTCTCGGTTGCTTGCCAAACAAAGAGATTAACCTTATCTTCACGCAGCAGGTTAGTTCTGGTAAGGTCGTAGCCTGACCGCTTTCTCATTTGTTCGACCAGTGCCACCTTGGCTGCATTGCTGGACAAGCCACGGTTGGCATACGATATTGTTCCCGCTAGAAGATCAGTGAGTTGTAGGGGTTCCACTTCATGGGAACGTACTGTCTGCACTCGCTCGATGATCTCCCGCTTAAAATCATAGATATTGTTGCAGAGCACATTGTGAAGTTTGGCGATTTTCGCAGCACTGCGGGTATCCTTGATATCCAGATACAGCCGGTAGCAGGCTTGAGGATCGAAGATGCCCTTCAGCATCTCAAAGTACATCTTGTAGTACCAAGTGTCATGATCCTGCCCATAGAGTTCATGTTTGAGCTTGGTCTTATCCGGTACAATCAGCGCTCGGAAATGTAGGTCGTCATCGTCAAAGAAGTAGTCAAGCAAGTCAAGATAAAGAGGCTTCTTGGCAGGTGAGACCTTGGTCCACTTGATTTCGAAAAACGGAGACAGTCCGTGGCGTTCCTTGATCTCACGGATGCACGCCGATACTCTGCGAGTTGACTCGAGCGGGCACCAGAGAGCTCCGAGGATCATCACGGTCTGTCGGTCGTTTTCGAGGTGGCAACTTTCATCACAGTACACGTTGTAGACTCTATCCATAGTACCCATAGTCTTTGCTCCGTTCGTCACATACAAATTGGGGATGATGACGCTGATGAATTATACAGGGGTTGTAGGATGGGGGAAAGCAGCAGAGGCAGCTATTTCACGATCTGGCGAATGATTTTCCAGATGGATGATAGCTGGACAACTTTCGTTCCCCTATCGTGTGTTTATGCCACACCGCTCAGAGCAATATACATGGCAGTCAGGAGGTCAAGGGTAAGCACCCTATACCAGCAGGCCGAACAAGATGCAGTGATATGAATAGGGGATAGCCCCCTACAGCTTCCCCTTTTTGTATTCTTCCAGTATCTCCAGCCACCAGGAGTATAGCGCTGGATCATGATCCACCCACTTCAGTTGCTCTTTGGTCGCTTTGCCCACAATCCGTCCTGGCACACCAGCGACAAAAGAACCATCAGGAACCTTCATTCCCTGCCCCACCACCGCACCAGCCGCAATAATACAGCGGTCGCCTATCTCCGAATCATGAAGGATGGTGGCATTCATACCGATCAGCACCTTGCTCCCAATCCTTCGCGAGTTAACCACCGCAGCATGCCCCAGCGTCACACCATCGCCAATGTCCAGCCCGGACGGGGCACCATGCAAAACAACGTTGTCCTCGATCATGACATCGTTACCAATCCTTATAGGCCCAAAATCGCCCCTGACTACCGCCCCAGGGAAAGCGGCGCACCTCTCCCCGATTACCACATCTCCGATGATATAAGCCCCCTCGCTGATAAAGGCAGACTCAGCTATCCTGGGAACCTTATCACCCAGGGCTCTTATCATGCTTCACACCTCCGAGACATTTACGAATGATAAGGCGTTTACTACCACTGGTCAACCTTGACTTGATTAAGTTGACCTGCTCCAGTAATCTAATGCTGACCGAATATAAGAAAGGGAGGCGAGCGAAGTGAAGAGGGAATTGATGGATATCCTGGCCTGTCCTCTATGCAAAGGAGATTTGCAACTCACCATCGTGAAAGAGGATACGAAGGAAATAATTACCGGCTCGCTCTACTGTGCTAAGTGTAAGGAGACCTATCCCATCGAGGATGCTATCCCCAACCTCCTCCCACCGGACCTGAGGGACAAGTAGGATTTACTCCCCTTCAGGGGAATAAGTTACACTGCTGTGCGGGGACTCCCATACCTGAATGCTGTAGAGAGATACACCCTTTCCCTTTAGCATCGCCTTGAGTTCACCAAAGATTGTTGAGGCGATGTTTTCCGAAGAGGGGTTAATACTGTCAAAGGGCAATATATCATTGAGGCAGGTGTGGTCGAACCTGCTGACAACCTCCCCCAACTGCTGTCTCAGCTTGGTGAAATCATACGCCATGCCAATTGTACCCGTCTGCTTCGCCCTTACTCTGGCCATCACCCGGAACCTGTGGCCGTGAATATTCTCGCATTTGCCCCGATAGCCCCTCAAGAAATGAGCAGCGTCGAATTCCTGTTCAACAGCGACCTCATACATCCTTGGCCTCCTGATTCCATTTCACCACTCCCTCAAATTTCCCCAGACCCCCCAGCATCTGCCTGACCGTCCTGCCGCTCACCGGATGAACCAGATCAGGGGCAATCTCAGCCAGGGGAACGAGCACAAAAGCCCGCTCCTCCAGGCGAGGATGAGGTATAGTGAGCTGTGGGGATTCGATCACCCTGTCGCCATAGAAAAGAATATCAATATCTATAGGACGGGGCGCGTCAGGGAAACCGGGCCTCCTGTCCAGAGCGGCTTCAATATCCTTAGCCACAGCGAGCAGTTCCTCCGGAGACAGAGAGGTACTCACCAGGCAGACGGCGTTGAGAAAACGGGGCTGCCGGTCATACCCAACAGGCTCGGTTTCGTACAGGGAAGAGCGCTTCTCTATCCGCACCTTCTGTGACAGCAGGTCTATCGCTCTTAACAGGTTGCTCTGTCGGTCCCCCAGATTGGCTCCCAAACCGAGGTATGCCTCTACCGCACCGTTTCCCGGCCTTTTGGCTGACATCTTTCCCCGCACAATGGCATCGCTCATCCGGCATACCCTCGCCATCTGAGCCACATCGTGTACCCGCACCATATCCGCGCCATTGGCAATACTGATAGCCACCGTAGCTGCTGTGCCCTCAAGCCGCTGATCAGGCGGCAGGTCAAGCACCAGGCCGATCATCGACTTGCGAGAAGTCCCTATCAGAATAGGCCTCCCCAGGCACTTCAGCTCATCGAGACGGCATACAATCTCCAGGTTCTGTTCCAGTGTTTTACCAAAACCCACGCCAGGGTCAACAATGATGTTTTCCCGGGCCACGCCCCACTCCATTGCCAGGGTCATACTCTCCTTCAAGCTCACAACGACCTCAGTCATAATATCTTCACAGGTCTGGCCACGCTGATTGCTCATCAGGATAATAGGTACTCCCCACTCTGCAGCCAGCTTGGCCAGTCGGGGATCGTGCCTTAATCCCCGGATATCGTTTATCATCCGGGCTCCAGCCGAGAGGGCCTGCTGCGCTACCTCCCATTTATGGGTATCAATACTCAGCGGCAGCGATACCTCGCTGACCAGTCTCCCGATAACCGGCAGCACCCGACTCAACTCCTCGTCTTCAGATACCGGGGCCGCATTCGGCCGGGTCGATTCCCCTCCGATATCCAGGATGTCGGCCCCCTCGGCAGCAAAGCGCTTGCCCTGTGCCACCGCAGCCTCAATGTCACGCCCCAACCCGTCACCAGAAAAGGAGTCCGGCGTAACGTTGATAACCCCCATGATGTAGGTCCGCTCGCCCCACCTGAACTCCCTGCCCCCGCAGCGAGTGATACCCGGGTCAACCCTATGCATCTCTTCCATCCGTCAGCTTCGCCTAATACAGCAAGGTTTTCACTTTATACCATCCCGATGCTCCGCAGAGCAATGCGCCAAACAAAAGAAGAAGGCAGACTCTACTCTGTAGCAAGCTGCTATCAACCTAAAGGTTTCGTCTTTCGTGATAGGAGATGAGACAGACCACTGCCCTGGCAGCAGAATCAATTGACAGAAATGCGGGGAATCCGGCCTTGATGCAGTCCCCCTGCACCTCCCGGGCCACTCTCTCAGATTCGCCGAAGCCTCCCGTGCGCAGGATAATGACAATGGGCTTATTGATATTTTTGGCCGCCTCGGCAATGACCCCGATATGGTTTTTCAGAAGTTGCCCCCCTATCTTGACGGCAAGGATGGCCGGCAGCACAACAAACAGGAGGTCAATACCGTCCCAGTCAGCCACAACCTTCACTGTCCTGGCGACCAGAGCCGCGTCCATATAGACACCGGTTGAAGAGTCGATCGGATTACGCAGGCCAACGCCTACCGACGGGGTGAATTTCAACAGCTCCTGCCTCACCTCTGGTGGTAAAACCGGTACGGCCAGCCCGGCGTTCTCACATTCATCAGCAGCCAGCACACTGGCCCCGCCACCCATGCCAATGATGCCCACCCTCCTGCCGCGAGGCGACTTCATGTGCGTAAACGCCATGAGGGTGTCCAGCAACTCCTCGAAATGATAAACCTGTACGACCCCGCTCTGCCGGCAGAGCGTGTCCCACACTTCTTTGCTACCGGCCAGAGCGCCCGTATGAGAGGCCACCGCTCCTGTTCCGGCCTTGGTGGTACCGCCTTTGAGTATTATTACCGGCTTCGTCCGGGTGGCTGTCCTCAGCGCCTTGAAAAACCTCCGCGGCTGCTTTATTCCCTCGATATAGGCAGCGATAATCTCCGTGTCCCTGTCATAAATGAGGTGCTCCAGGAAATCCGATTCATTCAGGTCAACGGCATTCCCAAAGCTAACCCCTTTGCTGAAATATATCTGGCGCTCTGCTGCAGCAACGACCAGCTCCCTGGCATTGCCCCCGCTCTGAGAGATGAAGCCAACGCGACCGCTGATCCTGGGGATATTGCCATCCAGAGACACGCCTGCCCTGGGACAGTGCAGTCCAAGGCAGTTCGGCCCGATAATGCGCACTCCCCCCTGACGGGCGATCTCCAGGATTTCTTTTTCCAGTCTGGCACCCTCTTCCTCTCCCGTCTCACTAAAGCCAGCAGTGAAGATAGTGACCGACTTTATCCTGGCTGCCACGCAATCCCGCATCAGTTGCGGTGTCAGTGAGGCTGGAATGGCACAGATGACGTGGTCCACCGGCTCAGGTATGTCGAGGATGCTGGGATAGGCCTTCAGTCCCAGAACCTCGCTCGCTTTGGGATTCACCGGGTAGAGTTTCCCTTCGTAGCCAAACTGCATCAGCGGGTGAAAGAAGTAGATATGGGTAGCAGAGAAAGGCTGAGGGGAGGCGCCGACAATGGCAATTGACTTCGGATGAAAAAGGAATTCGATATCTTCCATACCTCAAAATTCTGGCAGATAGCGAGAGGCTGGTCAATTGGAGGAGGTTATTATCATTGCTCAATGCCTTCAGATCCGACGTGCGCCAGCATCATACAGGAATTGTTGACAGTGGCACTAGCGATAGTCATAATCAAGCGGGCTTCATATTGCATCGTTACGAATAATAGGCAGGTTGAGAGCCGTGATAGCAACAAGCAAGACACAAATGGCAAGCTACTTGTCCGATGCCATGCATTCATCGTATGACAGGTACCGTGCTGAGCAGAAGCTAGGGCCAGATACCGGCCTCTTGAAGTCATACTTGATTGAAGCTCACATCATCTCAGCAGAGAATAATTCTCTGCACGACGAGACCTTAGCCTTTCTTAAGAGACTGGCAGGACCCGCCCATATTCATATTTTCGAGTCCAACGATGAAACCCTATTTAACATAGTCCATGGCAAAGATACCTACTACTTAGACGTGTCTGATCCAAGATTCTGGGTAATGCATACACTAGCATTGTCGGCTAGGGCAGATAAGTTGCGGGGTGACCTCATAAGAATGTCCCCTTTTCTAGACAGCGCGTGGCTGCCAACACAGTTTCTTGAGAAACTAACCAAACTTGGTCATTTCCGAGGATTTGGAGCAGTTCACGATGAGACCCCGTTTGCAGCTGATAAAGAAGGTAGCGAAGTCGAAACTATGCATTTGCGATTATGGGGTGGTAACGCTGGTGTCGTACTAGAGGCACTACGCAACTCAAATGTTTTCAGCCACTCCCTAGCCCTCTCCAGTGTCAGGGTGAAGTACTGGCTTCCCAACCTTGACGAGGAAGCAATTATCGACAACTTTACACACGAAGGCAAGGCAACTGCTTTGGGGAGGTCTTTTAGCAGTCACACAAACTTGATATCAAAGCTATATCTAGATTATGCACAAACCATCAGAATGATTGAGGATTCCTTGCCAATTCGCTTTGTACCCCAAGAAGGCTTACCAACACTAGATGGGCATCCGATCATCATAAATCTCACTAGAAGACTGCGTGACATTCGAAGCTTCGTCTCAAAGGTGTTTTCATCCAATATGCCATTTAGGCTTTGGGGGTTGTCGGAGGTCCAAGAAAATGACTTCGCTAGAGTTTATGCCGTGGACTTGCACGTAGGTCACAAATTGACTTTCGAGATCACGAGGGACTTCGTAAGAATCTACCTACCGCCAGGCACTTGCGGTAATACTATAGCCCGTTTCTACACTAACATTCAGCAGCACTATGATTCTATGGCATCAATCTCTGGGGGCCCGCATGAGCAACTCTTCTAAGAATCTTATTCTTTTGAATGCCATCATCGCTATGTGTAGGTCTGATTCAAAGTGGCCACACTACTTTTATGATATGGCTTACGGCGTAAAGTGGATTGAATATCCGTTTACTTGCAGTACTGGAGAGTCGCTTGTGCCTGACTTGGTCATAGCATCAAGCGTCCAAAACAATTGCATCTTAATAGAAAGCAAGGGTGGCAACAACATTGAGAATGACCAAGCTCAAAGATACAAGAGGGTCAAGCCACACGACGTTGTGTCAAAACTGCATGCTGACGTTGTAGGAGGGCATAGCCCTAGTGTAGATATTTCATACTTGTGTTTTTCTGAATCGACCGACGATATTGCTTCGCAGCTCAATGCCCTATCAGCTTCCTTTCCAGTACTGGAGGTGGCGCCTAACCTCCTAAGACTAGCTAGTAACAGTTTTTCCGTGCCAAAAATTACTGCCGCATTGTCGAAGGGAATAGCTATAGACCGAAATAAGATTCCGATGGGCTATTTCCCCTTCGACGAGGATTCCTCTGACTCAGAAGTAGCACCTCACGTAATTCAAACACTCGTCGCCTTCGCTACGCAGAACAAACCTCACTTCAAGAGTGATGAGATTACACAGGATATGGTAGGCAGCCTGTGGGAGCACTTCGGCCCACAGAAAAAGAAAAAGCTGGTCAATAAGGTGAAGTCCATCCTAGGTAAAGCGCAAGTGCGCGAGCTAAGCGGCTTTCTCAAGAGGAACGAAGAACTATGGGCCTTGTCATATTCCTTCGCCAACTCGCCAGCTTTTCCGACAAGACGGCTGAACGCCTTGTCCAAGCAATGTAAGCTATTCGTCAAAAGATTAAGAGATGAGGAACGCGCCGAAGGCCGTCAACTACCTCTATTCGTTCTGGGCTGAAGGGGGAAAAGGGCAATGAAAGTTCTGGTGACCTACTACACCATGACCGGAAACACGGAGAAGCTCGCCAAAGCAATACACCAGGAGGCATCAAAGTGTCACGAGTCATATCTGCAGAAGGTAGATGAGGTAAAGCAAGAGAGTCTCAATCTGCATGACCTGATCTTCGTGGGCTCACCAACGCATGCAGGCAACCTGGCAGCGCCGGTGAAGAAATTCCTGGGCGAATTGCCTCAGTCACCCGGATTCAAGGTGGCAGCCTTCATCACGCATTCCAGCCCTGACAAGCGCGAATTCGAGCAATGCCTCAAGTCCTTCGAGGCTTCCAGCAAGGATAAGGGCTTCGCTTTTCTGGGATGCTACGATTGCCAGGGCTGCCTGGCACCTGAAATTCAACCCTACGTTAAGGAGGCCCGCAAGGCTTCCGATGCCGAGTGGGAAGAGATGATGAAGGATATTGCCCGGCGCCCCACCGCCGAAGATATGCGCCAGGCCAGGAAGTTTGCCAGAGAAGTACTGGCCAGAGTGTAGTCGTACTATTACACGATTTCGTGCCGTCTTGTGTCAGCTGTATTCCAGACGAGCAGCGCCGATGCAGTCACCTCTAATCACTCCCGCAGCAAACCAGCTTTACTTGACAATCGAATGACGCACTTGGAATAATTAAGCATCAGTCCGCCAGGGTAACCGCCACTTGGGGAAACGGCTACGTGACTGGGGCGGCAGAATGCTACTGGCATTACACTGAGAATGGAAAGGATGGTTTGAGATGGTAAAAGAGACGCCAAAAAAGAAGGCCGCAGCACCAAAGGCAAAGGCAGTGAAAGAGACCCCGGCAAAGAAAGCACCTGCGCCAAAGAAGGAGATGGATGATTACAGCGGCCCGTTCCAGCCTGGTTTGAGCTTTGATGACTTCTCCAAGGAATTCCTGTTGAAGCTAATGCTCATATGGCAGTACGGCTGGCTTCACATGACGGAAGCCTGGTATAACTCAGTCAAGCAAAGGTGGGGCGTTGATGCAGCTAACGAGTGTGAGACACAGGCCTGGGAGACCATCGGGGAGCGCGTCAATCCGAGATTCCCCAAGGTAGCCAATATTCAGCTCAACACGGTGCTCGATTCCCTGAAGTGTCTCCAGCTACCCCTGGATAACACCACCGGCGGATTGTTCCCTGCCGAGGCTAAGATCATCAGCCCGAACCACGTCATCTGGACCATACCCAGGTGCCGCTCACTGGAGTATTTTGAGGCTAAAGAGCCACAGAGAATAAAGCATGTCTGCCATATCAACGAAAAGAAGATTATCGAGAGATACCTGGTCAATCGCAAAATAAAGGTAACGCCTTTGAAACTGCCACCTCGCAAGAGTCCAAATGATATCGCCTGTCAGTGGGACTTCAGGCTCGAAGAGTAGGATACAGGCGGAAATTCTAGAAAAGGAGCTGGGCAATGGCAAACCAGATAGGCAAGAGGTACTTCTGCGCTAAGTGCGGCTCGGAGTTCATCGTTACCCGCGGTGGTAACGGCACCATCCACTGCTGCGGGCAGCCCATGGAGTTGAAGAAATAGGGGAGGTCAAAGACTGAAATGGCCAATACTTTAGGCAAGAGATATCGCTGCGAAGTCTGCAATACCGAAGTTCTGTGCACCAAGCAGGGCGCTGGGGCAGTTGTCTGCTGCGCCAAGGACATGGCAGAACAGCAACCAAGACCACTGCCCTCCTCAGACTAGGCAGTAAGGGCACTTCATACTTTAGTGCAGCCTTGGCATAGGCTCTGATACCAGCACCGAAAACGGCTGTGGATGTGCAACTGTTTTCGGTGCATACGTTTTCAAATATCTACCTGTAACTATTTTGTGCCCTCGCTCTGACAAAGGAGCTGCGGTGAGGATTGAGGAAATCATCCGCTTATTGAAAAAGGAGTATGGGCCGCGCCGCTGTAAGCCGGACCGGGAACCGACCTCCACGCTGGTGGCCACCGTGCTTTCCCAGAACACATCGGATGTAAATTCGCACCGGGCCTTCGATTCCCTTGTGGCCACCTTCGGCAACTGGGAAGCAGTAGCTGTCGCCAATACCAATGAAATAGCCCGGTCTATAAAGGCAGGTGGTCTCGCCGAAATCAAAGCTAGGCGGATAAAGCTCATCCTCCACGAGATTCAAGAGAGGCAGGGGCACCTTGACCTGAGCTTCCTCGATGAACTCGATATAGCTGAGGCCAAAGCCTGGCTGAGGAAGCTGCCCGGAGTAGGGCCAAAAACGGCCGCCTGTGTACTCCTCTTCTCCCTGGGCAAACCTGCCCTGCCTGTAGATACCCATGTCTTCCGGGTAGCCAGGAGGTTAGGATTGATCGATTCCAGAGTCTCCGTCGAGCGGGCCCATGAGATACTGGAAAAACTGGTCCCACCAGAGAAGGTTTACGAGTTTCACCTTCACATGGTGGAGCATGGCCGGAAGATATGCAAAGCCCGGCGACCCCGCTGTCAGCTCTGCATCTTGCGGGGGCTCTGTCCCAGTGCTACGGAAGCCCATGAATAACCACTCCTCGGAGTTGCCTTATCAGAGGGCAGGCAGTAAAATCTTCCAGCACAGCTTTAGATAAACGATAAAGGATATAGTGAGATTGAAATGAAGACATTCAAAATAGCCATTATCAACATTACCGGCTACATCGGAGCAGAGGTAGCCCGCTTGCTCTACTGCCACCCCGGAGTGCAGCTTGTCTCCGTGACCGGCCGGAGTGAAGCAGGGAAGAAGCTGGGAAAGGTCATGCCCCATCTCTCTGATATTGACCTCACTATTGAGACAGAGCCCAGGGAGGCCGATCTGGTTTTCTCGGCTCTACCCCACAAGGCAAGCGCAGAAGCCGTCGCATCCCTATTTAAGAAGGGCATCAAAGCCATTGACCTCAGTGCCGACTTTCGGCTGAAGGATGCCGGAGAGTACCCGCGATGGTACGATTTCGCCCATCCTGCCCCGGAACTGCTGCCGAAGGCAGGCTATGGACTCACTGAGATTCACCGGTCCGAGATTGCCCGGGCCTCTCTGGTGGCCAATCCCGGCTGTTACCCGACGAGCGCCATCCTTGCCCTGGCTCCGGCAGTCAAAGCAGGCATTATCCACCCTGACATTATCGTGGACAGCAAATCCGGTATATCCGGAGCAGGCAGAGCCCTCAGCCTGGGAACACACTATGCCGAGGCTAACGAGAATGTACTCGCCTATTCCCTGGATGGGCACCGCCACCTGCCTGAAATCGTCCAGGAACTGACGGCTCTCCATCCGGATAGTCCGTTGTCGGTAACCTTCCTCCCCCATCTGGTCCCCATGACACGGGGTATCCTCAGTTCCTGCTATGCTCGCCTGGTGGAGGGGAAGATTGCCAGCACCCAGCAGGGGATAGCCGATCTGAAACAGATTTATCGGGACTTCTACAAAGGTGAGCCCTTTGTGAAGGTTGTGGATGCCCCACCCCAGACCAAGCAAGCCTGGGGAAGCAACCTCTGCCTCGTCTATCCGACCATAGACCTGAGGACAAACAGGCTGATAGCCATTGGCTGTCTTGACAATCTGATCAAGGGAGGCGCCGGGCAGGCAATTCAGAATATGAATCTGATGCTCGGCTTCCCTGAGACTATGGGGCTGGAGGCTCTGCCCGTCTATCCATAAATCATTCCTGCCCCTTATCCCTTGTTCTGCTTGTTATTTGCCCCTGGGCCATTATATACTCTTCATGTTAGTGCCCTCATCGTCTAGTGGCCTAGGACGTTGGCCTTTCAAGCCGAAAACAGGGATTCGAATTCCCTTGGGGGCATTCTATAATTCCCTTGATCACTTCTGACGTTGTGAAGATGCCAGTGATCAAGCCGAGAACCAAAGCACCAAAGGGACAGCAACTATGCGCTCGGCCCCTGTTTGGTGGGCAGAAGGGCGACACCTGTCAGCAATGTGTCTATGGCGAGAGGACAGGAGTGTGGATAAGGAGGCGGTGACGGGAGCATGAGGACAGTCTGAAGTTCTACAAGGCGATGGTGGGTGGGCCTGCACGATATACAAGAAGGGTGGACATCGCTGCCCACCCTATTGAGACTTCGTCTTGGATTCCACTATTCCTGGGTTCAGGTGACTCCTATTTAGTCCTCCACCCAACTGAGGGTAGCGGGATCCCACTTAATACCAGTCCAAGCCGTATTGCCTGGAGATGGGGTTAGGTTAGCGCTCACAAGCGTGCCCTCCACATCGAACGTGTAAGTAGCCCAGAACGCATCGTCTATAAAGTTGGCCGCATCTATTGTCGACAAGTCGTCGGCCGTAGCTGTTACCTTGCCTGCAGTGCCATTCCAAGCAGCATGCAGCGTGAGCGTCGATTTATTAGCTTCGGCCATACATGCAGTGACTGCGGTCTCGGCCTTGTACATCTCGGCATTGGCTGCCTGCAGGTTATTGGCAGGCCCGACATCTTCCGTACTGAGTTTCCATTCCCCATCCTTCTTGACCAAGCTTATTTCGGACGTCTCTGTATCACCTGCCCAGGTCATCTTCACAGTGGCTGTTGCTATTGAGTCACTGATAGTTATGTTGTCAATGCTCTCTATCGTCATTTCCCCAGACGATCCCCCGCTCTGTTCTAGCCCAGACACAATGGCACTTCTTTCCTCTTCACTGAGGTTATCGATATAGCTCACGCATTTCTCATAGTCTCCAGAATTGTACGCAGAAATGTACCCTCTTATCGTGTCCTCCACTGCAGCAGAATCGCTCTTAGCCCCACACCCTACAAAAACCACTGCTATACCTAGAAGGAGTACAGTAAGAACTAGAAGGCGTTTCATTTGAATCCTCCCTTGATGATAACCATTTGAAATGGCTCGACTAGGATAATACCACCCAGCCACCAGAGGCTGTCAACCTCAGCCCCCTATGACCATCTGGGGCTGAAGTTGCACTGTGGGCTAACCACTCGGATAGGAGATTTTCCAGAGACCATCCTTCTTCACAAGGGTCCACTCCTGCGTCTCACCCCCCGTGTCGCCAGCCCACGAGAATGTGACATCGGCAGTGGCTGACAAACCACTGATACTGATGTTCTCTACGCTATCTACAGTCACCTTCCCCATTGCCGCTCTGGACTCTTCGAGAGCGGATTGTATCACGCTTGCACCTACGTTGTTCGCATCATAAATGTGGCCCAGACAGACGTCCCAGTCCTCGGCATTGTAAGCAGAGTAGTAGTCCTCTATGGTGTACTTCATAGTCGCTTCCTCACTGTCGGAGCACCCCCCTACCAGAACTGCTGTGAAGACAGCAATGAGCGCAAGGGCAAGCATGCGTCTGCTCATTGACCCTCCTACACTACCCTGTCGCCTTTGGCGGCTAGACGATCTTCTCGGATAATAGCACCGGAGAGCGGCGAGTGTCAACCTCACGCAAGGGAACAGCCTGAAGTCCTACAAGGTACTGCCGGGTGATGGTGGAGGTTAAGGCTTGTCCAGGGATTCCTGCAGTGACACTGCAAAGGGATTTAGGATAAGCCTGACTCAGACGTAGCTATCGTGTTCAGACATGTGCAGAAGTGCCACTCAAGCCAGGTGGTTCTATGGCTGATGGTACAACTGGCTTTCTATATATACGAAATCTGAAGCGAGGATCCTCCCTGGGAAAATCCTTTTCTGCGCCGCAGGTCTTGCACGTAGCATGATATAAGCCGTTTGTCGTTAGAGTGTCTATCATCCAGTGGTGGGCTTGGTGGACAACACTTTTGGCAGCCATTTACCCTCAAGTACACCTAGAAGTAATTCTCATAGGAAAATCACCACGGAGATATTATACCACAAAACTATCTCGGACAGCCTGAAGCCCTACAAGGTGCAACTGCCAGAATCCAGTGTATTTGTGGCTCCTGATACACCTGAACTGCCAACGGTAGCCTTACAGTCTTGCACAAAACGTTCGATATAGATAAAATTCGCTTGTGCTGGCAGGTCGGACATCCATACGCACTTGGGAGGCAAGGAGGAACCGTGGTAGGTGAAGAGCAGCTAATCAGGGAATATGTAGACCGATTTGAACTGAAGTATGCTGGCTCTTCTATCTATACAGAGTGCTTGGAAGATATGGCTCGCCTAAACTTGGGGCAGATTACTGAAGAAGAGATCAGAGAGGTCGTACAGCCCTTCTTGTACAGATGGGGAAGGATGGGACGAGTTCTTAATCGGGATGAGTTCAAGGGTTGGCAAGGCTGTCTGGCAATACAGATTCGAGCTATTCATGAGAAGTTCAAGGGTTTTGAGGCGATGCAGCTCCAAAATATTTCCCTAATTCATTCATCCCCAGATACTGTTCGATGCTACGAATACCTGGAGGACGCCGTTCAAAGTCCGATTGCAGTCGCAAAGGTTCTGCACCTTATCTGCCCAGATTTCTTTCCTTTGTGGGATAACCGAATTAGGAAAGCTGTCATATCTGAACTGGCTGATAGGTCTGGAGGCAGCAGCGTTGATAGCTTCTCCGTGTTTGCTTACTACTGCTTCATGCAAGTGATACAAGATTTCGTCACAAACTACGATGAGGTCTTGTCTGAGTTAGCCGAGCAATACAGAAAGGGCAAACTGAAGATAATAGATGAAGCCCTGTGGGGCTCACGAAAACCACTATCTTTGCTGTTCTGATTTGCAGCACACTGGTATTATCATCGCCCGAGCCAAATGAGCACTAGGGGAATTGAACTGAAGTTATACAAGGTGCTGGTGGGGTGGAGAGGGGACGTTCTCCCGTTCCTGGTGGAAGGGGCGACTGCCCCCAGGCAGGAGCAGGTGGTGGGTGGAGTGGGGAGGTGGGGCAGGATGACAGGCACGCAGGGACGGCTGATAGCATTCATGCCATTCAAGCTGGGTGTGCATCTCGTCAAAGGCGTTGATGCAGAAGTCGATAGAGCTGGTGATGAGCTATCCCGCCTGAGAGATATGCTGGAGAACGAACAGGATTGGCTGAGCGTCAAGAGTCTGCTTACACCCTGAAGTTCTACAAGGTGCTACTTCAGTATAGATTCGGTCGAGGCGTTCTATCCTACTGCCTTACCCAGGTAGTACGGCCAGACCACCAATCCAAGTATGATCTTCGACCAAACCAGATTGGCAAAGGCTATTGTGAAGAGCCAGCCAGCAAACCAGAATGCGCCAGCCAAGAATGCCCCACGCTGCCAGTACTTGCCTTCATGCTCCTTCGTCAGTTCTCCACAACTTGATCGCTTCCATCGCTTCTGTATTTTCTCTGGTTCCGTTAGGTTCCCTGACATGATATCATCAAGTATCTTCTCTGCTCGGGTGGATTTTGTATGAAGAGGCATGCCTACCTTGAAGGATACGCAGACTAAAATCACGATGGCAACGAAGCCCGAGATTTTCTCCCACCTCGTGGTCTGAATTACTAAGGTCATGCCAATTAAAGCCAATACTACCGCCATGAAACCCATAAAATTGCTGATGTTGCCCTGTTTTTCGTTGCTCAGAAAAGTCACCCAATCACTCACCGTGAGTGGGGATTTTTCTGTTCCTGTATTACCATTGTTGTTCTTGTCAATATCGTCAGGAGTTCGTTGCTCCATTATTGCCTCCCGTTCATGCTTTTCTTGTGCGACACTATACCACCCAACCTCAGCTTGGATTATGAGTATATGGTGTAGGTCAAAGTAATGCCAGAGCACATTATCATGTCATTGTTGGTGCAATTGACATAGTAAGTACCAGTTATCTGAGCCTGTAGAGTGAAGTTGGTGACTGTCACTATGCCAAGATCCTTTAACAACGTACCATTGGGGTCTGTGGCGTTTACAGGATCGGCATGCGATGATGTGAACTGCGCCTGCAGCCACTGGCCTGCCTCCAGATGTATGGGAATAGCTACACTAACGCACACACTCGGACGATTGGCGGTATTTGGAAGCCCTGGACTTAGCAGTCTGAAGTGGGCTGTCACCGAAGTGTCGGCATTCATGGTCACGGTTGTTGGATTTATTGTGTCGTTATCAGTCCCACTCCAATGGTCCAAGACATAGGGAAATACTGCCACAGGAGTGAGAGTCACCACTGTTCCAGCATCATAGACACCGCTATTGGGGTTGATGCTTCCACTGCCAAC
>JAPLHP010000027.1 GCA_026389585.1 Chloroflexota bacterium
CAACAGCCTCCTCCAAGCCTACGAAACCAAAAACCGGACATCAGGAGTTGATCCCCACAGAAAGCTGGACCCCCGTATGGTGACATCTTTCATGATTCAACAGGCCACCGTTGGGTTACCTTCTTAAATGAGTTGACACGACCCGGCCGCAGATGTGCGTGCTTCGCCATTCATGATATAATTTGGCACTGCTTGGGAAGAAAGTGATTGAAGCATTCCTTATTACCTGCACTCACGATCCAGGTACTGTTGATGCCACTTTACATGGCCGAATTCAAGCCACCAATCATTTGCCATCCATGATACCCATGATTGGTTTCGCCTTGAACATGAGACAAGGAAGAGGAGGTGACCCAAAATGCCGGCGCAGTTGATAAGTGGTGCCAAAATCGCTGAGGAGATCCGCGAGGAGCTGAAGGATAGGATAAGGGGCCTCATTAAGAAAGGAACAACTCCCGGGCTGGTTATAGTCAGAGTTGGAGAAGACCCGGCTTCGGTGTCCTATGTCTCCGGCAAGAGCAAGGCCTGTGAGGAACTTGGCATCTATTCAGAGACGCTGGTATTTTCTGAAAACACGGGGGAAAAGGAGCTGCTGGCAAAGATAGAGGGATTGAACAAGAACCCCGGGTTCCATGGGATACTGGTCCAACTCCCCCTGCCCAGGCATATCGATTCAAACAGGGTATTATATGCCATCAACCCACAAAAGGATGTCGATGGCCTTCATCCGGTCAATGTAGGGGAACTGCTTATTGGCGAATCCTGCCTGATACCGTGCACAGCCCATGGGGTCCAGCAACTGCTGGTTCGCAGCGGCAATAGTCCTGAAGGGAAACATGTGGTTATCTGCGGTCGGAGCAATCTTGTGGGTAAACCGCTCATGGCAATCCTGATACAGAAGAGGGATGGGGCCAATGCTACTGTAACAATGTGTCACACTGGTACCAGAGATCTTGCTGCCGTAGTCAGACAAGGGGACATTGTGGTGGCGGCCATGGGGAGCCCAAAGGCAATCACGGCAGACATGGTCAAGGAAGGTGCCGTGGTTATCGATGTCGGTGTGAACCGCATCCCGGATCCCGGTAAAAAGAGCGGCTTCCGGCTTGTGGGGGACACGGATTTCGATGCTATCAAAGAGAAAGCCAAGGCCATTACGCCGGTGCCGGGAGGGGTAGGCCCAATGACAGTGACTATGCTCATGGTGAATACTGTCCGGGCTGCCCAGATGCAGGTACGGCCTTAAAAGGTTCGGGATGCTGGCAACTTCACTGTCGTTGCGAGGCACAAGGTACCGAGGCAATCCCACTGTCATTGCGAGGCACAAGGTACCGAGGCAATCCCACTGTCATTGCGAGGAGCCGAAGGCGACGCGGCAATCTCTCGTGATTAGGTATGCGGTTGCTTTGCGTTAATCCCATTCCCACGGCCTTCCTAAGAAGGCGGAATCCAGGTGGGGGCTTGCAGTAAGAGATAAATGACCAAATGAGAACCAGCGATTTCGATTACCACCTTCCCCCTGAACTCATTGCCCAGACCCCGGTGGAACCGCGCGATCACTCTCGCCTGATGGTCCTTCACAGAAGCAGTAGCTCCATCGAGCATCGCCAATTCTTCGAGATCGTCGATCACCTCAACCCGGGCGATGTTCTGGTGCTGAACGACAGCAGGGTTATCCCTGCCCGTCTCAGGGGACAGCGTCAATCTGGGGGAATGGTAGAGATTCTCCTTCTTCGTCGTTTGGAGGCTGGCCTTTGGGAAGCACTGGTCAAACCCTCCAATAGAGTTGGCGTGGGAGAGAAGGTAGAGATTATTGGCGTGAATAAACCCGGAACGAACTCCGCCTCAGTACAGATACTGGAAAGAGGCCAAGAGGGGATGCGTACCATTCGTTTCACTGATGAAGCCATTCTGGAAGAACTGGGGGAGATTCCTCTGCCGCCCTATATTCATAATTACTCGGGCGACCCTGAGCGCTACCAGACGATCTATGCCAGGGCAAAGGGAAGCGTTGCTGCACCTACTGCGGGCCTGCATTTCACCCCGGATCTACTCCAGCATCTCAGGGAGAAGGGTGTTGAGCTTGCTTTCGTTACGCTTCACGTAGGACTGGACTCGTTTCGTCCGGTTCGAGAGGAAGAGCCTCAGCACCACCAGATACACAGGGAATATGGGGAATTGACTGAGGAAGCAGCCGGAAAGCTCATCCAGGCCAAAGCAAGGGGCCACCGCATCATCTGCGTCGGCACAACCACAGTCAGGCTGCTGGAACAGGCTGCCACAGCAAATGGAGAAGCTGAGGGATTGCAGCCTTTTCAAGGCTGGGCGACTCTCTTCATATTGCCGGGACATCGGTTCCGGATAGTAGATGGTCTGATTACCAACTTCCATCTCCCCCGCTCAACATTGCTGATGCTGGTATCTGCGTTTGCCGGCAAAGAAATCATTGATCGTGCCTACCAGGAAGCCATGGGGCTGCGCTACCGTTTCTATAGTTTTGGCGATGCTATGCTGATTATTTAGTTTCGGACAGAGCTTTAGCTCTGTCCCTACAACCGTTCCTGCAATCGAGATTCTTCGCTGCGCTCAGAAATGACATTCTCCCCGACGCAAGCGTCGGGGTATCACAGTAACCTTAGTTGGTCTTTGTGAATCTGAACATATTGAGATGCACGTCCTTGCTCTTTAACATATTTCCCGATGGCTTTTTCATTCCCGTGTTTCCCAATAGT